>NZ_JBEZIR010000030.1:0-80390 GCF_040651175.1 Kitasatospora sp. NPDC048540 | reverse complement strand
CGACTTCCTCCACCGCTACAACTACCATCGCTGCCACACCGCCATCGGAGGACAACCACCGATCAGCCGTGTCAACAACCCTGCGGGTCAATACACCTAGTCCCACCAGAAGGACCACATCCGTCGGCCGAGGACCTCGTGCGCCGCGTACGGGCGCAGGGTCTCGTGGTCGCCCTGGGTGATGGTGTCGGGTGCGAAGGCGAAGTTCTCCGCCGCGACGGCCTGTGCCGCGTCCGTGGTGCTCGGGGGTGCCGCCACGGAGAGGATCAGGCGCTCCCGTTCGAGCAGCACCAAGCGGGTACCGAAACGCTCCTCCCAGGACCGCAGGACCGCGGACAGCTCCGCCGGATCGGATTCCCAGGGCTCGGGCAGGTCGTGCCGCCGGGCCAGTGCGGGCACGTCCGTGCTGCGCCCGGCCTGCGCGAGGACACCCGACGACCCGTCACCCCTGGCGCGCTCCGCGCGGGCCAGGGCGTCGAGCATCCCGGCGGCCAGCCGGTCGGGGTCGGTCCGGGTCGGTGCGGCCGGGCCCGCGATGCCCGGCCACCGGTCGTCGAAGGGGGCGACGACCACCTCGAACGGGTCGGGCTCGCCGAAGAGTTCGACCACCGTGTCACGGCCCGGGTGGCCCTGGCCCGTCAGGGCGAGGCGGCGCCGGGCGTACTCCTCCCAGCGCTGCCCGAGGATCCGGTCCACCGGCCGCTCGTCGTGCATGATTCGTCCAGACCTTCCGTGATTGAGGACGCCGGCAGGCTACCGGTCCCCTCCGACAGGGCCGGTGACGCCTTCCTTGGTGCCTGCCGGTCGTCGGGCCACGGGCGCACACGAAATCCGCCGGGGCGGCACGGGCAGCCGGGTTCACTCCTCGGGAGGGTGTCCATGAGCACCGTCCGGTACTCCACGGCGTTGTCCAGTTCCACGCGCGGTCCGCTTGTCCGTCACGTGCCGCAACCGGCCGCGGTCGCCTCAGGATCTCTCCCGCGGCTGACTCTCCCCGCCTGCACGGCCGGTGGCACCTGCGGGGGCAGCACCGTGGCGCCTCGCGGGCGGGGCGAACTTTCCTCCCGAGTCCTGTAACGCGGTTCCGGGCCTCAGTCGTCTACCTGCCGGGAGACGGTACGGGAGGGAACGGAACGTGATCGGCAGCAGGTCAGGGGCGCAGAGCAAACGGGAGTTCGAGGAGTTCGCCCATGCGAGGGGGACCGCACTGTTCCGGACGGCGCTCCTGCTCTGCGGGGACTGGCACCTGGCCGAGGACCTCACCCAGAGCGCCCTGGCCCGGATCTACTCGTCCTGGGGACGGGTACGGCGGGCCGACAGCCCGGAGGCGTACGCGCGCAGGGTCCTCGTCCGTACCTACCTCTCGCACCGGCGTCTGCGGCGCACGGCGGAACGGTCCGCCATCGGCGAACTGCCCGAACGGGAGACCTTCACCGAGGGCCCCAGCCTCCGGATCACCCTGCTGTCGGCGCTTGCCCTGCTCCCGCCCCGCGACCGCGCGGTCCTGGTGCTGCGCTACTGGGAGGACCGCGGCGTCGAGGAGACCGCCGCCGAACTCGGTCTGAACGTCGGCGCGGTGCGCACCCGCAGCCTGCGGGCCCTCAACCGGCTGCGGGCCCATCTCGGCGAACAGCTGACCGGTCTCGGCAGCTCGTAGCCGCCACACGCCCGGACCTACCCGCCTCGGCGCGAACCACAAGAACGACCGATCGACGCGAACGACGACTCGACGTGAAGGACAGGAGCACGGGATGGACGCGATGCACGGATCCGACCGCGATGGACAGGAACTGCGAGAGGCGCTCGGGCGGGCGGTCGGCGGGGCGGCACCGGACCTGGCGACCCTGGTCGCCGACGCGGCCGCCGAGGGACGGGCGATCCGCCGGCGGCGGCGGGCCGCGACGGCCGCCGCGGTCACGGCGGGCGGCGCGCTGGCCGTCGGCGGCCTGCTGGTGCTGCCGCACGCGCACCCGAAGGTCCCGCCCGCGGCGACCGCGGCCCCGCGGCCGCCCGGCCCGGCCATCGGGACCACCGCGCCCGGCACGGTGCCGCTGACCGGGCAGGCCGCGGTCGGAAGACTGATCGCGCTGCTCCCGCCGGGCTCGCCGATCGGTGCGTTCAGCGGGAGCGAGACGCTGCCCGGCCAGAGCCGGCCGGAGGTGCGCGGCGAGGTCACGTACGACGGCGGCCACGGGTCGGCGGTGATCGGGTTGGCGGTCGAACCGGGCTGGAGCCCCGATCCGAACCACCCCTCCAGTGCTGAGGACTTCTTCGCCTGCGCCGCCCGCGGGCCGCTGTCCTACTGCCGGACCACCGTGCTGCCGGACGGCGGCCGGCTGGTGGTGTGGGAGGGAAAGGTGTTCTCCCAGATCCAGCGCGGCGTCGACCTGCTGCGGGCGGACGGTGTCCGGGTCACCGCCGGCACCACCAGCCTCATGGATGCGCGACGCGAGACCGTCCTGACCGAGCAACCGCCGCTCGGTCTGGAGCAGTTGGAGGCGATCGTGCGCGATCCCGGCTGGACCGCCCGGATCGACGGGGGCGAAGCCGCGCGGGCGGCCGGCACGATCGTGCCGTACACGGACAAGCATGCGGCCTCCGCCGTCCCGACGCCCTGACGCACCGCCCGGTCCCGCCCGGCACCCCGGCCGGGCGGGACCGAGCAGCCGTCTCGTTGACTGATGAATTGACAGGTACACCAACCCTCTAGGGGGATCGCGCCCCTCGCCCCTCGCACGTGGCCCGACCCACAGCGGACGACACCCGACGGCGCGAACCCCGACCGGCGCCGACCAACTGGCCAAACCGGTCCCCGACCGCCGGCCGAAGATCGTCCGGCCCCGATCGCGGCCCGCCCGCCAATCCTCAATCCGGCGCGCCGAATTCGATCCACCCTCGTCAGGGACATGCCGCCATGACTTCACAACTTGAAGGCAAGCAGACCGCTTGACAGTCCATCAGCCTCGCTGGCTTCATGTGTCGCAGTGCGAGTGAGCCGCGCGGCTCGCCTGCCGCCCACCGGTTCCACCGTCCGAGCCGCCCCCACGGAGCGGTCCCGTCCGCGCACCCCGCGCACCCATGCGCCGCTTCCGGGAGGAACAGGCGTCCGCGCCACCAAACGCGGGAGCGCTCCCACACTGCCGCTCGACGCGCATCCCCTCCACCCCGGGTGCGTCACCGACCCGCCCGGCGAACCGAAAGGACTCCCATGCCCGGATCCCGTCCCAGGCCGCACCGCGCCGCCTCCGCGATCGCGGCCGTCCTGGCCGCGGTGCTCATCGCCGCCCTCTCCTCCCTGGTCGGCGCCTCCCCGGCGTCCGCGGGCACCGCCCTCTGCGGGCGGACCGACAGCGTGAAGGTCTCGGGCGGGAAGTACGTCGTCCAGAACAACGAGTGGGGCGACTCGATCGAGCAGTGCATCGACGTGAGCAACGACGGCTTCAAGGTCACCAAGGGCTGGCACAGCGTCTCCACCGGCGGCGCGCCCGCTGCTTACCCGTCGATCTACGCCGGCTGCCACTACGGCAACTGCTCCAGCGGCAACGGCCTGCCGCTCCAGGTGTCGGCCTTCGGCAATCCGCAGTCCAGCGTCGACTTCTCGACCGCCGACGGGCAGTGGGACGCCTCGTACGACATCTGGTTCGACACCGGCGCCAACCCGTCGGGCCAGAACAACGGCGAGGAGATGATGATCTGGGCCAACCACGCCGGGCCGCCCTCGCCGTTCGGCTCCAAGGTGGCCACCGTCCGGATCGAGGGCGCCGACTGGGACGTCTGGTACGGCCGTCAGAACAACGGCGTCGCCTGGAACACCGTCTCCTACGTCCGCCATCAGCCCACCAACGCGATGACGGTGAGCATCAAGGACTTCACCGACGACTCGATCGGCCGCGGCTACCTGTCGCCGTCCTGGTACATGACCAGCGTGCAGTTCGGCTTCGAGCCGTGGGTCGGCGGCCCCGGCCTGGCCGTGAACTCCTTCTCCTACGAGGCCAACGGCTCCGGCGGCGGCGGTACGTCCGGCACGGTCACCGGCCGGCAGAGCGGCCGCTGCCTGGACCTCAAGGACTGGGGCACCGTCGACGGCACCCCGGTCCAGCTGTGGGACTGCGGAACCGGCTGGAACCAGAAGTGGACGCGCACCGGCGGCACCCTCGTCAACCCGCAGTCCGGCAAGTGCCTCGACGTCGCCGGCGGCTCCACGGCCAACGGCGCCAAGGTGCAGCTCTGGTCGTGCAACGGCACCGGCGCCCAGCAGTGGCAGTTCAACGTCAACGGCACCGTCGTCAACCCGGCGTCCGGCAAGTGCCTGGACGCGGGCGGCTCCGCCGACGGCGCCCTGCTGCAGATCTGGGACTGCTACGGCGGCGGCACCCAGACCAATCAGGTCTGGGCCCTGAACTAGCTCCCGTCCCGACGCCGACCCGGTACCACCGCACCCACCACCCCCACTCCCGAGGAGCAATGACATGACGCACCAGCCCCTCCTCCCCCGACCCGGCTCCGGCCGGCGCGCAGCCGGAGTCCTGCTGGCCGCGGCCACCCTGCTCGGCGCGGCGCTCCCGGCGTCCGCGGCGAGGGCCGAACCCGCCACCGGACCCGACGCCGCAGCCGCGGCCCGCACGCCGCGCTACCTCGACCCCCGCCTCCCCACCGCGGAGCGGGTCCGCGACCTGCTCGGCCGGATGACGCTGGAGGAGAAGATCGGGCAGATGACCCAGGCCGAACGCGGCTCGGTCGACGCCGACCCCACCCGGATCGCCGCCCTGAACCTCGGCTCGCTGCTGTCCGGCGGCGGCTCCACCCCGACCCCCAACACGCCCGCGGCCTGGGCGGACATGGTCGACGGCTACCAGCGGCAGGCCCTGACGACCCGTCTGCACATCCCGCTGCTGTACGGAGTCGACTCGGTGCACGGTCACGGCAACCTCGCCGGTGCGACGGTCTTCCCCCACAACATCGGCATGGGCGCCACCCGCGATCCCGGGCTGGTGGCCGAGGAGGAGCACATCACGGCCACCGAGACCCGGGCCACCGGCCCGCAGTGGGTCTTCGCCCCGTGCGTGTGCGTGACCAGGGACGAGCGGTGGGGCCGGGCCTACGAGAGCTTCGGCGAAAACCCCGCACTGGTGAGCCGGATGACGACCGCCGTCGACGGCTTCCAGGGCACCCGCCGCTCGGACCTGGCCCGGCCCGACCGGGTGCTGGCCACCGTCAAGCACTTCGCCGGCGACGGCGACACCACGTACGGCACCTCCACCACGGGCGACTACCGGATCGACCGCGGTGTCACCGTCACCAGCCACCGGCGCTTCGACGCCGTCGACCTCGCCCCGTACGTCACGGCGGTCCAGGCGCACCACGTCGGCAGCATCATGCCGTCCTACTCCTCCGTCCAGTGGACCGACGTGCCCGGCAGCGGGCCGGTCAGGATGAGTGCCAGCAAGGAGCTGCTGACCGACGTCCTCAAGCGGAAGATCGGCTTCGACGGGTTCCTGATCAGCGACTGGGACGCCATCACCGAGCTCCCGGGCGACTTCGCGACCCAGGTCCGCACCTCCGTCAACGCCGGCATGGACATGTTCATGCAGCCCTACGACGCGCCTCAGTTCGAACAGGCCCTCTCGGCCGAGGTCCAGGCCGGCCGCGTACCGATGTCGCGCATCGACGACGCCGTGTCCCGCATCCTGCGCGCCAAGTTCGACCTCGGCCTGTTCGAGCACCCCTACACGGACCGCACCAACATCGACAGTGTCGGCTCGTCCGCCCACCGGGCGGTGGCCCGCCGGGCGGTCGCCGAGTCCCAGGTGCTCCTGAAGAACGACCACCACGCCCTGCCGCTCGCGCCCTCCCAGCGGATCTACGTCGCAGGGGTCAACGCCGACGACCTCGGCAACCAGGCCGGCGGGTGGACGCTGACCTGGCAGGGACAGTCCGGCAACACCGCGTTCCCCGGCACCACCATCCTGCAAGGCATCCGGAACGCGGCCCCGAACGTCACCTACAGCGCCGATGCCGCGGCCCCCACCACCGGCTACGACGTGGGCATCGTGGTCATCGGCGAGACCCCCTACGCGGAAGGGCTCGGCGACGTCGGGGTCGGCGGCCACACGTTGGAGCTCTCCACGACCGACCGGGCGAACATCGACCGCGTCTGCTCCGCCATCAGCACCTGCATCGTCCTCGACGTCGCCGGCCGCCCCCAGATCGTCACCGGCCAACTGCCCGCGGCGGACGCCTTCGTGATGTCCTGGCTCCCGGGCAGCGAAGGCGACGGCGTCGCCGACGTCCTGTTCGGCAAGCGCCCCTTCACCGGCAGGCTCCCGGTCACCTGGCCGCGCAGCGAGGCCCAGGAACCGATCAACATCGGCGACCCGCAGTACGACCCCCTGTTCCCCTACGGCTTCGGCCTGACCACCAGGGGCCGGACGACCTCGGCGCAGCTCGGGTAGCGGCCGCAGGGGCTGCGGGACCGCGGGACGTCGCCGAGCACCCGGTCCCGGCCGATCTTGTCGCGGTCGGCCACGCGACCGGCGACCGGCGCCGCCCGGGAGCCGGAACCACTGTGCGGCTCCACACCCGTTGGACGGGACGTGGAGCCGCACACCGGCGTGGCGCCGACCGAGCGACCCGGACACCACGGCACCGGTCCCGGGACGATCACCCCGGACGCTGCGCGGTCGGGCCGCAGTCGCGCCTTCCGGCCGGCATCGAGCCGGACATCGTCGCCCCAGCCGTACCGCCGGGTGCTCACCTCCTGGAGCGGGGCAGGCGGGTGACCCACCCGCTCCTGGAGTGGCCGCCGGCTGCGGTGATCTTCTCGGCGTGGCCGCGCTGGGTGTGCATCGCGTCGGCGGTGACCACCACGCCGTGCAGGTCGAGACGGGCCAACAGCGGAGCGAAGGCCGGGATCTCGTTGCTCTTGGCCGCGATCTCGCGCTGGGCGATGACGCTCTGGCTGTCGTGGGGGGCAGCGCCAAGCAGGTGGACGGCTGCGCCGTCGGTGCGGGAGCCGCGCACAGTCTTACCGTCGACGGCCAGAGCAACCAGGACGGGGGCGGGATCTTCGACCGGATCAGTGCTGTGGCGGGCCAGCCGCCGGCTCCGCGGGCGGGCAGAGGGCGGTGGCATCCTCGCAGTGGCGCGCAAGGACGGTGATCAGGAGGGATGGCACGCGGACGCGACTCCAGGTCGATCCTCGGTCTCAGCAACCTTGATCATCTGGCGTCGCATCGTTCGTTTCCACTGGGGCGTGCAACGGGCCTCCAAACCGTGTGCATCGGACGCTTGGGCGAAAGCTGACCTCCGACAGACACGGCGCCCTCATGCTGTCAGAGCGGGGTGGATGGGGGCGGGATGCGGGCCAGGAGTTCGTGGGCGGCCCGGCTCAGATGCGCGGGAACGTCGTCCGGGTATGCGGCGCCGGCGGGGTCCATGAGCGCCACCATCGCATCGACCATGGGTGCCAACTCCTCGCACTTCCCGTAGGTTTCGGCCACATCCTCGACGATGAGTGCGGCGCCCTCGACGGGGTCGAGCCACCCGCCGACGATCTCGGCGGCCCACCAGCGGGCGAGCGCCAGCCGGCCCTCCCAGTAGTACTCGGGCGGGTGGAAGCCGAAGCCGAGCTCGTCCATCACCTGGCCGAACAGCTCCGAGGCCTGGTCCTCCTCACCGCGAAAGAGCGCGGCGAGGAGGACCAGCGACGGGGTGTCCACGCCGGCGATCAGGGCGCGGAGCGCGGCCCGGACCAGAAGATCCGGGTCAGCGCGTCGGCCGTCGACCCACCCGTGGGCTATCTCCCGAAGCTCCTGCACCGCCTCGGCCGCCGTTGCGGGGGCTTCGCTCGTCGTCATGGCGGCATGATGCCACGGCCCTCCGACGGTCGGTCGGCGGATATCACGCGGTCAGGTCCGGCGCCGCCCGACGGCGAAGCCTTCGCACCGGTGGCGCAGGGGCGACCGGGGGCTGCCGAGTGGGCGGGCCTTCGGCGTCCGGTCCTCGGGGAACAGAGCACGCGTGCCGCGGTGACCAGGACGGCGCGGAGGAGTCCGAGTGTGTCGGTGACGATGCTCCGCTTCCTGCTGACGATCTTCCTCCCGACATCAATCCCCTGACTTCACTCGCCGCCCGGTGACCGTCAGGCGCCGCCCAGCGCCTCCACCAGCTGCGGCAGGCCGTCGCCGGCCACGGCGAGGGCGAGGTGGTCGTGGAAGTCCCGGCTGGCGACGATCAGACCGTCGCGCACGCGCAGCACCTGGATGTTGGCGGCCGTGACGGTCCGCCCGGTCTTGCGGTTGCGCACATGGTGATCCCATTCGCTGACGATCACCTCCGGGTCGTCGGTGTCCCGGATCACCACGTTCACCGGGGTCAGGTCGAAGGGAATGCCCGCGGCGAGCTCCAGGTACCGTTCCCCGATCACCGTCCGGCCCTCGAAGCGGCGCGGCCCGCCGGGCGCGAACGCGATCTCCACCACCGCGTCCTCGGCATAGAGGTCCGCGAGGTCGGCGAACCGCCCCGCACCGATACCCTCGAGCAGCTTGGTGAAGACTTCACTAGGCGACAGCGTTTCGGACATGCTCAACCCCCAGCGGTATGTTCGCCAGAATCGGACTGGCGAATCCGCTTACGACGATACGGACCAGCGACTCCGCTTGTCCAGTGTCGCCGCACCACCGGACAGGAGAGGCTGGAAGAGATGAGCGGCGCTCAGGAACGCCCGCTGCGGGCGGATGCGGCCCGCAACCGGGCCAGGCTGCTGGACACCGCCACCGAGGTGTTCACCACCCGCGGCGTCGGTGTGCCGACCGAGGAGATCGCCCGGGCCGCCGGGGTCGGGGTCGGCACGCTCTTCCGGCACTTCCCGACCAAGGAGGCACTGCTCGAGGCCGTCATGGTGCGCAGGCTCGAGTCGATCGCGGCCCGGGCGGCGCAGCTGCCCGCCGGGTCCGCGCCCGCCGAGGCGTTCTTCGACTGCTTCCGCCTGGTGGTCGAGGAGTCCGCGGGCAAGAACGAGTTCGCCCAGGCGCTCGCGGCGGCCGGCGTGGACGCGCACGCGGCCCTGCGGGAGTCCACCGAGGCGATCCGCGAACGCCTCGCCGAACTGCTGGCCGGGGCGCAGCGCGCCGGGGCGGTCCGCCCGGAGGTGGGTCTGCCGGACCTCGTCGCGCTGGTGGTCGGTACGACCAGGGCCATGGAGCAGCTCGCGGACGATGCGGCGGCGCGGGAGCGGATCTTCGCGGTGGTCCTCGACGGGCTGCGGCCCCGCTGACCGGCGCGCCCCGCGCCGCTGCGTGCCCAGGTCAGGCCGAACGGGCCCGCTGCGGGTCGGGGGGGTTCGTGCCGCATCCGGCGGAGAGGGCAGGATTCGAACCTGCGCGGGCCCCGGGGGACCCTGCTCGGCCATCGCTGGCCAGGCACCCGATGAACCGCTCCGGGCACCTCTCCCGGCCAGGGACCCTGTGGATCCGGTGGTGTTCCCTGACGTGCCCTGAGGATGCCCCGACGTCCTGACCCGGCGCTGATGTGCCGCTGACGCCCGGCCGTCGCGGCCCGGACGCGCATCGCCGGGACTCCGTCCCTGCGGGTCAGGGACTCGGCGTGGTGGCGCGAACAGGCACCGGGGTGGTCGGTAGCGTCGGCGGATGTGCCGTCACTGCGCCGCCTGACCGGATCGAGACTGCTGCTGGCCGCCCTGGTGACCTCGGCGGCTCTCCTGGCGGCCGGCGTCGCCGTGGTCGGGGTGGTGCTGAACCGCCACCACGAGGAGGCCGCGCAGCGGATCGAGACCCGCTGGCGCCCGGCGGCGACCGAGCTCGGCGACCTGCGCGCCGCGGCGGGCGACGTCCGGGCCGCGTGCCTGGCCGGACCGGCCGGGCCGGCGCTGCGCGAGGCGGCGAGCGGCCGGCTGGAGAACCACCTGGTGGCCCTGGGCAGCGTCGCGGCCGGTGCGGACCAGGAGGTGGAGAGCAGTGTCGCCGCCGTCCGGCTGGCCGGGAACCGGTGGCTCGCGGACACCGGCCCCGGCGCGGCCGTGGACGTGATGCCCCTGTGCGCCGTCCCCGCGTCCGCCGCGAGCGCGGATGCCGGCCCGGCCATGGGCACGTACGCCGCCCTCGACGCCCGGACGGTCCGCCTGGCCGCGCTGCTGGAGGACCGCAGGCGCCGGGAGGTGGAGGGTACGGCGTGGCACATGGCGGCGGTGATGCTCTACATCCTGGCGCTGTCCGCCGCCCTGCTGCTGGCGGCGGTGGTGGCTGCGGTGGTGCTGCAACGCCGCCACCTCTCCCCCGCCGCGGTGCTGGCCGAGAACCTGTGGCGTACGGCCGGCGGGATCACCGACGCCTCGGCCGCGCCCGGCAGCGGCCGGGGCTGGCTCGGCCGGCTGACGCAGGAGGCGGAGGGGGTGCGGCGTCGGCTGGATCTGTCGCAGCGCCAGTCCCGGCGCGATCAGGAGGCGCTCGTCCAGATCGGGCCTGCCGTGCGGGGTCTGCGCGAAGTGCTGACCGCCCGTGATGCCCCGGGCCGCGGGGTCGCGGTGGCCGGCGACGTCCGGGCGGCCGAGGGGCTGATCGCCGGTGACTACCTCGGTACCGTGGTGCTGCCGGGCGGGGCGATGGCCGTCTTCCTCGGCGACGTCTGCGGCCACGGCGTCGACGCCGGTCTGCTGGCGGCACGTCTGAAGACGGTCACGCAGGTGGGCCTGCGGCTCGGGCGCGACCTGGACACCGTCCTCCATGCGCTGTGGCAGGCCCTGGTCGGCGAGGAGGAGCGCTTCACCACCCTGGCCATCGCCGTGCTGGACCCGCAACGTTCGACCCTCACCTGGGCGAGCGCCGGCCACGAGGAGCCGTTCCTGCGCCGCGGCGACGGCACCGTCGAACGCCTGCCGGCCACCGGTCCCATCGTCCACCCGCTGCTGGACGCCCCACCCGGGCACCTGGCAGGCCCGCACCACCGCCCTCCACCCGGGGGACCTGCTCGTGCTGTCCACCGACGGACTCACCGAAGGCCGTGACCATGCCGGCGAGGAGTTCGGGGACCAGCGCGTCACCGACCTCCTCGCCGCCCTCCCCTCCCCCGTCCCGCAGGCCGCCGTCACCAGCCTGTACGACGCCGCCGACCGGTTCGGCATCGACTGGGCGCGCGACGACATCAGCCTCCTCGCGGCCGCCCCGCTCCCCCCGTCCGACCACCACACCGCCACGCCCTGACGGCCACCCCGGGCGGTGAGGTCCGGCGGCGGCGGCCGTCCGCACAACTCCGGGCGATACCGGGCGAGTCGAACGCTTCGGCTACAAACCATGACGGGTAGAGTCACTCAGCGCACCCACCCGGTCCCCGGGACGGCGACCGGGCCCCGCAGTCGTCAACAGGAAGGCATCAACGGTGAGCGACGAGCAAGCGCAGCTGATCTACGGGCAGGGCGAGGACGCGTGCCCGGAGGGCAACTTCTGCCTCTACCGCGCCGTCAACTTCAACATCGGCCAGACCCCGGGGGTCGGCGACAAGATCCTCGCCATTCCGGTGGACACGTCCGCCGCCGACTTTGCCGTGTACGGCTTCGACCACAGCGCCGACGGGGTGAGCAGCGTCGTCAACCGCACCGACGAGGACAACGCCCTCTTCTCGGCCCCCGGCCAGCAGGGGCACTCTCTGCCGGTGGACCGCAGGTCCTCGATCGCGAACCTGGCACGGATCGCCATGGCCGACAGCCCGAACGGCAGCTGGAACGACCAGGCCCGGTCCGCGCTGGCGGCCCCCTTCCTGGGAAACCTGATCGTGGACCAGGCGTTCCTGAGCAAGTGGCAGGACTGGGAGACCCAGAAGTGGATCTACTCCTACCGGATCACGGTGCGCGCCGCCGAGACGCGCGTCGTGAAGTGGGCGCTCGGTTTCGGTGATCTGCCCGACGGGACCTCGCTGTACAAGGGTTTCACCGATGTCTTCTGGGGCCAGATCCTGCGGGACGGTTCCGAAGGCAGCGTCCTGCTCGGTTCCCCGGCCGGCGGGGGACACACCATCGACCCCGGCACCGAGCTCGCCATCGACATCCAGGTGCTCTACGCGAAGGAGAACGCCGCCCAGGAGCACCTGACCAGCCTCAACGCCCAGCAACTGGGCTGAGCGCGCCAACCACCCGGACCAGCCGGCCGCGGCGTGGCCCCGGCGGTGTGGCGGCCAACCGCTCGCAGGACCGACACGGGCTCATGTCCCGGGCGCCCGACCGGCTTCGGGGTGCGCCCGACTCGGACGTGAGCCCGGTCGCTGCGGTGTGGCTGCGTCCCTCGGGAAACGGTTGGCAGGGACGGCCCGGCGGGCCTCATACTGGCCGCTGCCCGTGTCAGTCCATGAGAAGGAAGTCCATGCTCTCCAAGCGTCTTGCCGCTACCGCCGTCGTCTGTTCCGCCCTGGTCCTGGGGGCGAGCGGGTGCGGCCCGGACAAGGCCCCGGCCGTCTCCGCCGAGTCCGCGGCGGCCTCCGCGACCTCGGCGACCTCGGCGACGTCCAAGGGTGCCGGCGCCGCCGGGCACCTGGACACCGACAAGCTGACCGCCGCCGAGATCGAGAAGCAGGCCCATGACGCCATGGCCTCGCTCTCCTCGGTCAAGGTCTCCGGAAACCTGGTGGCGGAGGGCCAGAAGATGAAGCTCGACCTGGCGACCGACACCAAGGGCAACTGCCAGGGCACGATCGCCATCGCCGACCTGGGCCAGATCGAGATCATCCACACCGGCGGCACCAGCTTCCTCAAGCCCGACGCCGCGTTCTGGAAGAGCATCGCCGGGGGCCAGGGCAACCCGCAGGCCGGGGCGATGGCCGCCGAGCTGTTCAAGGGCCGCTACCTGACCGGTGCCAAGGACGACCCCGAGCTCGCCGGGCTGGCCGACATGTGCGACCTCGTCAAGTCGATGACCGACAGCGACGACACCTCCGACGGCGCGGTCAAGGGCGCCGCGACGACGGTCAACGGCGTCAAGACCTTCACCGTGGTCAGCACCGACGACGACGGCTCGAAGACCACCGCCTACATCGCCACCGAGGGCAAGCCCTACCTGGTCAAGATGTCCCACGACGGCGCCGAGCCCGGCGAGATGAACTTCAGCGACTTCGACAAGCCCGTCACCGTCCAGGCCCCGTCGGCCGACAACGTGATCGACTACTCGCAGTTCAAGGCCAAGCTCACCTCGGCCTGACCGTACGGCCCCCGGCGCTACCCAGCGGCCCCCGCACTGCCGGGGGCCGCCGCTCTCCCCGGGACCGCGGGTGTCCGGCCCTCCCGGCCCCCGCGACGGCGCGGCACCAGGGGCGGGAACTGTCGGCGCCGGGCCCTATCGTTCGGTGACAGCCCGCCACATCCGGGCACGGCCCCGAGACCGGCGGAGACAACGGCATGCACGATCTCGGCGCGGCGACGGCCGCCCCGCAGACGGACGAGCGCCACGCGTGGCTCGCTCACGCGGATCTGCTCACCGGGGCGGGTGACCCGAGGGGCGAGGCGATCCGGCTGGAGCTCGGCGACGGGGCATCCGGCCTGGATCCGGTCGCCCTGGCCGCGGTCCACCGGGACGTGGAGCGGTATCTGGGGCTGGAGGAGCTGCGCGAGGACGGCTCCTGGGTGTTCACCTGGCGCCTGGGGTTCATCGACGAAGCCCGCTTCCGTCTGGCCCCGGCCACCCGGGCGCGCCGCCAGGACCTGGTGGCACGTCTGCGAGCGGCCCTGCCGCACGCCGCCGCCGTCGACCCGGCCGACCCGGCCGACCCGGAGCAGTGGGAGGGCGCACTGATCGACGCCCTGCTCTCCCACCCTGCCGCCCGTCGGCTGCGGGCGCTGGACCTGCGCCTCACCGACTACCACCACTCCGCCGAGCAGGCTGCGGTGTCGCTCGCCGCCCACCCGCGCCCCCGGCTGGAACGGCTGTCCTTCGGATACAACTTCGAGGACCTGTAAGAGGACGGCGTGACATCGGCCGGCCGCCGGATCGACCCCCTGGGCTTCCACGGCGAGGGGCTCGTCCGGACCGACATCTGGGACGCCGTGCCCGCCCTGCGCACCCTGGAACTCGAAGGCGCGTTCCTGTTCCACTCCGTGGACCACGAGCACCTGACCACCCTTCGCGTCCGCGGCCCGGTCATCTCGGACGGCTCGGTCTTCGCGGTCGGGCGGACACCCGCACTGGCATCCCTGGCCGTGGAGATCCCGGTCGCCCATCTCGATGCCCAGCCCGGCGATGAACGCCTCGATCTTGGCCGCGGCCTCCTCGATAGTGTCGGCCTCACCCTTGAACTTGACTCGATGAACTCGCCCAGGCTGGCCACGGTGCCGAAGAAAGCGGTGATTCCATCCGCATTTGGCGCTGCTGTCACCGGGCCAGCTCCACCGTGATCGGCTCGTTCGGGCAGCCCGCAGCCAGCTGGCGCAGGGTGTCCTGCTCCCGCTGGTCGATCGTCAGCCCCCAGCGCGTCTTCACCACGGTCCAGTCGGTGACGTACTCGCACTGGTCGTTCTGGACAGGGAGCCAGTCACTCACGTCCTTATCGGCCTTGCTGCGGTTCGACTTGGCGGTGACCGCGATCAAGGCCCGCGGCTCGTGCAGGTCGTTGGCGTAGCGCTCCCGCTCCTTCGGTGTCCAAGTCGACGCCCCCGAGTCCCAAGCCTCGGCCAACGGCACAACATGATCCACATCAAGGCCGGCCGCGTCGGTCACTGTCACCCCGTCATAGGGCGAGTACCAGCTGCCACCGGTGAGGCTGCACCCCGGCCCGACCTCGGGGGCCTCGACGGCTTCGGCCAGGATGACCTCCTTGCGCGTGTTGCAGCCGTTCTTGTCGGCGTCGATCCAGTGGCGGAACTTCGTCCGCTCGTAGCCGGTCCGGTCCTCATCGGCGACCGCCAGGTGGTCGATGGCGTCGTAAAGGGTGGTCGCGACGGCCTCGCCAGCAGCTCGGTGCTGGGCGGAGGCGGCGTGGGCCGGGATGGCAAGGAGCGTGGTGGTGGAGGCGGCGGCAGCAATGGCGGCAGCCAGAACAGAGCGCAGGCGCACGAGCGGGTTCTCCCAAGACGAACGGGCAAGATCGCTCGGCGTAACGAGTGCGAAGCCAACCGGTGACGCCTGCACGCGAGTGAAAGAGCGAGGCGCTACCGGGCGAGTCCCCAGGCATCAGGACATGGCCGGGGGATAAGGGGTAGGGCGGTCGGCGAGGACGCCGGCTAACAACGACGGGAGCAGCCGTGAGCGCGATCATTGGGACCTGGAACCTGGAGAACTTCTGCCGGCCGATGCCGGCCGGCAGCCCGCCCGACCCCAACAAGTGCGCCGCCAAGGATCAGGCGACGTACGAGGCCAAGGTCGAGGCCCTGGCCGGCGTCATCACCGAGATCGCGCCGGACCTGCTCGGCGTCCAGGAAGTCGGCAGCCAGGAGGCACTGGATGACCTGGTGGCCAAGTTGCCGGGCACCTGGCACACCGCCCTGTCGAACCACCCGGACCCTCGCGGCATCCGGGTGGGCGTCATCAGTCGCTTCCCGTTGCTCGACGTCCAGCAGCGCAAGGACTTCCCGACCGGCGTCCACCCCATCCAGGTCGAGGACGACGGCATCCCGGGCAGCCCGAGTAGCGAGATGGGGCGCGGCGGCCTGGCCGTACGGGTGGAACCGACCCCCGGCCAGAGCCTTCACGTAGCCGTCTGCCACCTCAAGTCGAAGCTGCTGACCTTCCCAAACAAGCAGCACAGCACCAACGACGAGCGTCTGCGTGCCCGCTACGAGGCCTACGCCCTGTTCCGCCGCACCGGCGAGGCCGTCACCATGCGCGCTCTGGCCGACGATCTGCTCCAGGGCGACGGCCGCAACCACGACGTCATCGTGCTGGGCGACTTCAACGACGAGTGGCAAGCCGCCACCACCCAGATCCTGTACGGTCCGCCCGGCTCCCAGATGGGCACCGGCGGCTTCGACCACCCCGACCAGGGTGACGCCAAGCGGTTGTGGAACCTGGCCCCGAAGATCCTGGAGCAAGGCGGCTTCTCCCGCGTCTTCGAGGGGCAGCATGAGCTCATCGACCACATCCTGATCAGCCATGCGCTGCTGGCCAAGTTCCAGGAGGTCTCCACGGGCATCGAGAAGCTGCCGAGCGTAGTGGAGGCCCGGCCAGCCGCACCGCACGACAAGCCGTCCGACCACTCGCCCGTAGTGGCGAAGTTCAACCTCTAGAAGCACCAGGGGCCGGCGCAGTGGTGCCTGCGCTGGCCCCTGTGGCCTGTTGCTCCTTGGTCAGTCGAGCGTCACGCCGCGCTCCTCGGCCAAAGCCGCCAGGCCGTATCGAGCCACGTGCTCGGCGCTGCCCAGGTCGATCGTCCGGATGCCTTCGGCGGCCAGTCGCTCATTGATCTCGTCGAGGTGCTGCTGCACGAGCTGCTTCTCGGCGTCGGTGGTGCGGCCCTTGTGTGGCCTGCCAGCGTGGTCGAGGCTGGCGTAGTTGACCCGCTCCTTGGCGCTGGCCGGTGCCGCGGCCTGGCTCGGGATGGTCCGGGCGACCCGCTTGGCGCCACGCAGCACCTCGGCCATCGGGGCGGCCGAGGCCAACTGGTTGAACGCTTCGGCCTCCAGGACGACCGTCTCCGGCTCGTCGGCCTCTGGGTGGTGCAGCTCGATCGTGACCAGGTCGAGTGCCAGTTCTTCCAGTTCTTCCACCGTTGTCAGCTCGTCCGCCAGTGCCTCGATCTCTACCGGGCCATCTGCCAGGTCCGGGTGCTGGCGCACCACGATGCGTACCAAGTCTGCGTCGTTCTCCACGTGCTTGCCGGTCAGGTCCGAGAACCGAATGATCTTCTGCCCCATGTCCACCTCTCGTGACTGCTGTGATCAGCCGAGAGCCTACGCCCGGATGGATCAGTACCGACGCAACGTCAGGGACCTGCAGTCATTGGCTGTCCAGAGAGATTAGGGAGTGGCTCGAACCAGCTTAGGTACGTTGATCTATGCGGCAGGTGTGGGACTGTTGGGCCGGTTCAAGCGCGCCTGGATGCTCGCTCGCTACCCCATAGCTTGGCAGGCCCCGCTACTCGCGTGTGCCGCTGGACACCTTGTCGATCACCCCGCGGATCGAGTTGGCTACCGCCTCGGGCGCGCGTAGCGCCATCAATGCCGCCAGCGGGAGCAGCGAGCTGTAAATGGCGGCGCGCGAGTCGTGAAACTGAGGAATGACGGGCAGTGTCAAGGCTGCACCGGCCAGGAGGAGCGGGGCTCCAAATCGGGCCGATACCCGCTTGAGCCGAGAAGCCAGCGTGACTTCGGGCGCGTTTGCCGTCAGCCCCTCCCAGTCGTCGTTCACGGCTGCAAGCAACCCCTCCGTCACAGATGCGCAGATCTGGATGTACTCGCCCTGGGTGCCGATGACCGCCAGACGGTCGGCGTGAAGTCGTAGGACAGCAGCTACCTGGGCTTGCTCCTGGCGGATTGCTCGGCGCAACTCAAGCTCACCCCACTGCGTGCGTCGCAGTCGAACCGGTGACCGAGCAATCTTCGTGGCTGCCAGCTGAATCTGGTAACGAAGCCGCCGGCTGGTCCGGGGATCGCGCCAATGAGTCTTTGCGCTACCTAGCAGCGACAGCAGGTGAATGAGCCGATCGACAACCAGGTCTGACCGATGAGCAGATGGCGAGGCGAAGTCCCACCTGTCCTGGACGACGAGCGTGATCTTGGTCGTTACTGCGACCACACCGGCGACCGCGCCAGTCACGATGAACGCTGGTGCGACCCACCCGCTGAACTCGGATTTGAAGCCAACGATCAGGATGGCATCAGCAGTTACCCAAGCCGAAAAGAGAACCGCGGTGAGGCTCAACAACCACCTTGCCAGTTGGGGTGCTGAGTGGCGCTGGTTCCGTCGCCACGCCCGCATGTAGCTGGCATGGACGCGGAGCTGCTGGGCCTCGGTGAGCCCGTCGATCCCGGCTACGATGCGCCCGATGTGCTGGCGCTCGTCGACAGCTCGATATCGGATGTCCTCCTGCATGATCGCAAGGACGACCTGGCGGTACGACACTGCTTGGCTGGTTGCCATGGCCGGATCGTACCGGGCACCACTGACGCGAGTTGGAGGATTCGCTGCTGCGGCCAGCTGGGCAGCGATCCGCAGCTGGCGGGCGTCGCTGGTGGCCGCGTGATCCTGGGGACGAGCGACGGGATCGAGGCGCAGTCGCTGAACTCCGGCCTGGTGCTCTGGCGGGTACGTTCGTCGGCCACCTGGGCCTGTGGCCCACGGTCTCCGAGCAGGTCGTGCTCACGCACGTCTGTCTGGGCGGCTGCACCGACGGGACGCCGCAGCAGGAGATCGCCTACGACGCGGCCACCGGCCGCCAGCTCTGGACCTCCACCGCGGTCTGGTGGGAGATCGACCGGCCGCCGGCCGCGTACCTGACGGGCAGCAGGCTGGTGCGCTGGGCCGACGCGTCCGGCAGCCCCGGGCTGTGGGTGGTCGACGGCCTGTCAGGCCAGGTCAGCTGGAGCACCGCGCCGCCAGCGGAGCCGGTCTTCGCTACTGAACTTGATTGAGTGATGTCGGAGCGGTTCGCCTGACAGTGATCGGTGTGCTCCGGTAGCTCTGGACCGTGAGATACGCACAGGGCGGCGGCTTGACCGACGCTGGGAGGGCCGCGCGGGAGCGGGTCCGGCTGCTGGCCGTGGAACGCTTCGAGGACGGGCAGAAGAACCGAGAGATCGCTGCCGCGTTGCGGGTCAGCGAGCGGTCCGTGGAGCGGTGGCGGCGCCAGTGGCGCGAGCGCGGCGAGGCCGGGGTCCGGTCGAAGGGATCGCCGGGGCGTCCGAGGCTCAGTGAAGCGCAGATCGCCAGGCTGGCACGGGAGTTGGAGCGCGGACCGCTGGTCCATGGCTGGGCCGACCAGCGGTGGACCCTGGCGCGGATCAAGACGCTGATCGGTCGCTTGTTCCACGTGAGCTACACGGTGGAGGGCACCTGGCGGCTGCTGAGGCGGCACGGCTGGTCCTGGCAGCAGCCGGCGCGGCGGGCGATCGAGCGCGACGACGAGGCGGTCGAGGTCTGGAAGAAGGAGACGTGGCCGTTGGTAAGAGAACCGCGGCGGCGTGCAACGGGTGGATCGTCTTCGAGGACGAGGCCGGGCAGTCGTTGACGCCGCCGCGCGCGAGAAGCTGGGGCCGCAAGGGCATTACGCCGGTGGTCCGGGTACGCGGCCGAGGCTCGGGCCGGGTGTCCATCGCCGGTCTGACCTGCTACAAAGCCGGGAAGCGTTCCCGGATGTTCTACTCGATTCGCGAGTACCGGGGCCGCAAGGGTGAGCTGAAGGGGATCGGCTGGCGCGACCTGCGTGACCTGCTGGTCAGGGCACACATCCAGCTTGGCGGCCCGATCGTGCTGGTCTGGGACAACCTCCGCATGCACCTGGTCGAGCCACTGCGTGAGTTCTTCTCCGCCCACGCCGACTGGATCACCGTCTTCCAACTTCCGAACTACTCACCTGACTTGAACCCGCAGGAGGGCATCTGGTCGCTGGTCAAGCGCGACATCGGCAACCTCGCCGCGGCCAACCTCGGCCAGATCACCCGCGTCGTAAAGCGCAGGCTCAAGCAGATCCAGTACCGCCCGGACTTGGTCGATGGCTGCCTGGACGGCACCGGCTTGATCATGGACGGCTGACCGACATCACGAATTCAAGTTCAGTAGCGCAGACGAGCAGCAGGCTGTCGTCGTCGGTGCGGACGGTGGAGTGACGGCCGTACGGCGCTGACCTGGTTCCTCCACGACCAGCCCGGATCAGGCTGAGGACAGGTGAGAAATGGTCCACGAGATCGTGCTACAAACTCGTGCACAAATTCCGGATGCCCCACTTGAGGAGGAGGGCAGCAACTATTGCTGCACTCGCCTGCCCGAGACCAAGCCCTAGCACTACGTCCGTCAATGTTGCGACGTCCACAAGCGTTTCCATTGTCTCTGCAGACCGCAAACCGCGCTGGTCTAATTCCGCGCAGATGTCGGTTCGGCGACGAGACAGCCATCCCTCCAGCCAGTTCCGCGCGTCCTGCAGACGCTGCCGCAAGTCAGTCGGACCGAACCCCTCAGGTGCCTCGCCGTAAAGTTCCGAAGCGAGCGCGGCGAGGAGCAGGTCTTCTTCTGTGAACTGATCGTACTCTGGCATGTGATTCACCAGGTTCTCCTAGCGCGGCGCACCAGGCCGGTGCCTAGGCACTTGGATCATGATAGCCTGAGTTTTGATTGGTGTCCTGTCGGCCCCGCAGTGCGGCCCGGGCCATCAAGATTACTCGTCGAGCACATTGTGCCACCAGAACTAGGTGACTCCATTTCTCAATAGAAGAGAACGGGATCGCACCATGGATGATCGGCCACCGATTCGACCACGCTCTTTCCCGAACTCGGCCGCAGAGCGTGCATGTTCGCAGCTTCGCGAAGGCGAACAGCCAATTTGGGCAGGCGCCGATGAGACCGAGACGGGGCTGTTCGAAAGAAGTCGACGCGCCTACTTGCGATGGGAATACTCGGTGAGCGACTCGTCGGTCAGCCCGGAGCAGGCCATGGTTGACGGCATTTGGAATGAGCTAGTGCAGGCGATCAATGGCCTGAGCAATCACGAACGAAGCACCCTGGATACCAGTGCGATCGGTGCTGTGGTGCCATTCTACTCCACTGCTTCGAGCCAGCCCTTAAGTCGTCACGGGTTCAATGACGGAAGCAGCCAGTTACGCGTCTCGCACCAGTTCATAGCAATCGCGCTCGTTCTCTCTACCTTGGCAGACTTCCAGCTGTCGAAGCCAACTTTGAAGCTACTCACTGGCCAGTTCGGGGCACCTGCACTTACGGGTTCCCCGCCGGATCACTACGCTGCACTTGCCCGGTCTGTGATAGTTCGAGACTTGCTCCTTCAGCTCAATTTCCACGGGATTGTAGCAAGCTATCGCCCCAGGCTAACCTTGTCATCGCGCCGGCTATTCCGTTCGGCAATTACCTTTGCGATGGCGCACGAAGCGGCACATGTGATGATCGGTGATCGCGATGAGATCGAGGCGCAATCGTCGGTGCATCTCCGCTCGGACGGAACTGTTGCCGAATCGCAGTGGGGGCCGGAGGCGGCCCAAGACAGGCTAGCCATGCGCCTATCGCGAAGTGTCGCCACGATGCGCCTCGCATCAAAGGCAAACTCAGGGGCCGTGGGCGATCATGTGCTATCCGCCGCCCTGGTCTCACTAGTCGCCTTGCACGTCCGAGAGTGCCTATCCGTTGCGAGCGAGTCCGAATCGCATCCCCCGGCAATCGATCGCCTCGGATCATTGATGTTTGAATTCAACCCGCTGGAATCATCGATAGCTGTCCGACGCATCATGCGGCTCGTGCCAGTGGTGGATACGTGCCTCGCCCTTGAACCTTTGCCAGTAGAAGCATGGGAGCTCTTATCAAGTCTGGTTCGCGCAGGCGTCATTCATGCCAATGAAAACCGACAAGCCGCGGTAAAGATGATTGAGAGTGCCAAGGATAGTGATGTTGTGTTCACGGCTAGGGCGGAGTACGAGCACATCTACGACTATCTGACCTCGGTGCAGGGCGTAGAAGCATCAAATGGCAAGTGTCTCGATCTGCTGCGAACCCGTGGGTCCGAGGCGCTGCCCGAAGTGCTGGATCTTCTCGGAATTTCCGATAGAGGCCTTCTTGAGGATTCCGCTCAGATGACCCGGCGAGCCGTTGCTGAAATTGTCGAGAGTTCGAGTCAAATTAGCATGTTGAGTGGAACGGAGAGGCAAACCTGCGTCGATATATGGGCAAACGTAATCTCTGCCGCGATGAGAGAAGACCCGGATCGCGACTACCTTTTCTATCAGCTGTTGTACCCAGGCGAGTATGAAGTGTAGGCGGATCGGGGATGTCAGGTTCAGCCGAAGAGGCCAGGGCCGGAACCCACAATGGCTCCCGGCCCTGGTGCGTCGGTGAGACTCAGGCCGTGGCGGGCGCGATCCCAAGCGCCAGGTGCGGGTACCCAGCGTGGATGCGGTCGCCCAGCTCGATGCCCAGCCCGGCGATGAACACCTCGATCTTGGCCGTGGCCTGCTCGATGGTGTCGGCCTCGCCCTTGAACTCGAACTCGATGAACTCACCCAGGCCGGCCACGGTGTCGAAGGCCACTGCGATGCCGTCTGAGACCCATTCCTCGCGGACCTTGTCGACGGTGGTCAGGTGGGTGAAGTCGAGCGCGCCCAGCAGCCGGGTGACCGCCTCGGCGTCGGCCACGGTGGTCTCGAACTCGTCGCAGTGCGTCTTGATCTTCTCCTCCAGCGGGTACCACCGCTTGAAGTTGAGCGACGACGCCTCGTCCTCGACCCGGACCCGCAGCCACTCGGAGATGACCTCACCGGCCAGGAAGTCGCGGTGGGGCGCGTTGTAGTAGGTGTCGACCTGACGCGAGGCGGTGCCAGCCTTGGCCCCGCGGGCCGCCAGCGTGGCCTTGAGGTCGTCCGGCGAGCTGAGGAGCTGGAACTTCTGCTCGACCTCGATGTACTTCATGCGCTGTGCTCCTGAGGGGAGTTGGGGTTGACGGGTCGGGACGCGGTAAGCATGTCCCGGACGGATGACATGGCGAGCTGAATCGCGCCAATGTCATCCGAGCTCAAGGGCTCACCCAGACAGGTGAGGTTGCTGCCGAT
Source organism: Kitasatospora sp. NPDC048540 (assembly GCF_040651175.1). Taxonomy (NCBI): domain Bacteria; kingdom Bacillati; phylum Actinomycetota; class Actinomycetes; order Kitasatosporales; family Streptomycetaceae; genus Kitasatospora; species Kitasatospora sp. NPDC048540. The sequence continues at coordinate 57,700 of NZ_JBEZIR010000030.1, read as the reverse complement.
CTGCCGGGCGTTTCGGAAGCCCAGCAAGACGGCGGCGTCAGGGTCACGCTGCAGCGCATATCGCACGGCGATGCGGGTGAGGTCGGCCCGGCTGTCGCCGAAGCGCTGGCTCAGCGTGGCCAGGCCGTCGTGGATGGCCCGCAGCATTGGCCGGGTGAACAACGAGCCGCCTTGGCGATGGTCGCCGGTCGGGAAGGCCAGGGGCGAGCTGGGGCTGCGCGCCCCGATGAGCAGGCCCTGGCCCAGCACCTGCTTGAGCAGCAGGCCGACCTGGTGGTGATGGGCGAAGCTGAAGATGTCGGTCTCATCGGGGCCGTACAGCGGGCTGAGCAGGTTGTAGCGGGCGGTCAGCACATCTGGCTTGATCCGCTCGAACAGGGTCAGGAACCGGGCGCTGTCGATTGCCTGCGGGTGGTGGGGGTCGGTTGCCCACTCGACGGCGAACTCGTGCGGCGCGCGCATCCCCACGGCTCGGATCAGGCCTTCCCGGCGCAGCCGGTGGATGGTCTCGACGGCTTCGTCCAGGTAGCGGCCGTCGGGGCCGAAGTCGCTGGCGTGCAGGAAGTACAGGTCCAGGTAGTCGGTGCCGAGGTTGCTCAAGCTGGTGAGCAGCTGCCGCCGGACCTGACCGGCGGCGTAGGGGTGGATGGCCGTACCAGCGAAGTAGCCCACCTTGCTGGAGATGACCAAGGGGCTGCGGTTGACCTGCTGCAGCAGCCGGCCGAGCAGCCGCTCCGACCGGCCCAGGCCGTAGACGTCGGCGGTGTCGAACAGGGTGACGCCGAGGTCGTGAGCCCGAACCAGGCCAGCGAAGGCTTCGTCTTCATCGACCCCGGCCCAGCCGATGGGCACGCCGCGGTTGGTGGCCAGCCCGCCAATCGTCCAGCAGCCAGCGCCCAAGGCCGACACTTCGCGATCCAGGCCGGGCAGCTGTCGTCGGTCCATCTTGAGTCCCCTCATCAGGTGCCACACGGGTCGCTGGCGTTGATCGAGCGCCATTCGGTGTTGCGGGCCCAGCGGCCGTGCTCGTAGGCCAGCGTGCGAGCGTGGTCGGGCGGCAAGGTGCGGCTGACCTGCTCGACCACGCCGCTCATCCGGTCCGTCAGCAGGGCAACCGCGGCGTTCAGCCACAGCCGCAGCCGGCTCGACAGCTCATCCGCGCCGACGGTGGCCCCGATGGCCTCGTTGGTGGCCTCGATCTCGCGGATCATGTGGCCGAAGACGGTGTAGGCCGCGTCCTTGAGCACTATGCGGGCGGCCCGGACGGCGTGGCGCGGGTCGCCGTCGAGGATCTTCTCCAGCGACTTGAAGGTGTAGTCGAGCGCGAAGTTCCGATCGACCCAGAGCTGGGCCCACTCGCTGGCCACGCCGATGCGCCAGTCAGCGAAGCGGGCGTCGACTCGACCCATGGACGGCTGGACCTCACCCGTCAGGCCGGCGGCCTGGGCCTGCTTGGTGTAGGCCGCCCCGATCAGGCACTCCATCGAGACGAGCATGTAGGAGATACCGCTGTGGAACGGCCGACCGGTCGAGTGAGCCGCCACCCAGTCGGGGTCGACGACGCCGGCCACGATGTCCGCGGGGCTGAGCTCGGGCAATGCCTTGAGCAGCAGGTCGGTGCGGCCCTGGTAGGCGTAGGTGGCTTTGAGCTCGTCGAAGGTCATCAGCTGGTCGAAGCTGATGTAGGTAAAGCGGGTGGGCACGCCGAGCGCCGACAGCGTCCGAATGGCCACGGCGTTCTGCTCGCCGCCGGTCTCCTTGTTGAACCGCTGCAGAATCGAGTCGACACCCGATTCGACGCCGAACAGGCAGCGGCGTAAGCCGCGGTCGACCAGGCCGCGCCACATGCTGGCCCGTTCGACGTGCCAAGCCTGGTCGCGATCGGGCCGCCTCACCTGGTCGATGCGGCAGCTGGTCTCCCACTTGAAGCCGGCCGTGTGCAGCGTGCCGGCCATCTCCAGCGCCCGGGGCACAGCGTCCGGGCCCCGGCCAATGAACTCCTCGTCGACCAGGTAGAGCGTTCGCGACAGGTGGGGGTAGTGGTCGTAGACCCGACCCATTTCGTCCAGCAGCCAGGGGAAGGCTTCAGGGTGGCCGCCGAACCACTGGCCCTTGTGGCCGCGCGGGCAGAACGAGCAGTAGTTGGTGCAGCCGCGCGAACCTTCCACCTGGCCGACGCCGTGGTGCTCGAAGGTGTCGGGCAGCAGGTCCAGCTCGGGGAAGATGTCGTCCTGGGAGCTCGACACCGGCTTGGCCGTGCACCGCCGACCAATGGCCAGGGTGCCGGCGCCACGGGCGGCCCCGTTGTAGCCAATGCCGCGAATGTCCTGGCGGGCAATGTCGCCGTGCCAGTGGGCCAGCACGTCTTGGATGGTGGCTTCACCAGCGCCCCGGGCGATCAGGAGGTCGGGGTACTGCTCCAGCAGCAGCGCTTCGTTGCGAGCGGTCAGGCTGCCCCCTGCCACCACCAGCGGCGGCTCCGCCAAGCCGTAGGCGGCGTCCAGCAGCTCGGTCATGAGGTCGTGCTGCCCGAAGGTGGCCGAGATACCCAGGATGTCGGGGGCGTCCTGGGCCAGGTTCTTGACCAAGTCGGCCATGGTGACGCCGAGCTGCATGTCGGCCAGCGTCACCTCGCCCATGAGGGTCGAGCGGCCAGCGCGGGCCACGTCGGAGATGCCCAACGGGAACCGCGGCAGGGGGAAGTACTCCGGGTGGTAGAGCGCCGCCAGGAGCAGCCGCGGCCGGCTGAAGCGATGGGCGGCGTAGTCGTCCATGACGGCCAGCGACAGCCACGAGTCGGGCGACTGGAAGTCCAGGTGGTTGGTGACCCAGCTCGGCCAGTGTCGCGCGTCGTGCGGCTGGCCCGACAGATCGGCCACCACCCACTTCGCGTCCGGCCGCTCGATGAGCACCAGCCGCCGATCCAAGGTGCCGGTCACCCGGATACGGCCGATCTGGCCCGCCAGGTGGTGTTCGAGGTGCTGCCGCAGCCGGGGCGGCGCAATGAGGAGCCGGTCGGTGCCAGCAGCCACGGTGGCCGGAGCCTTGGGCAGCGCCAGCCGGATCGCTTCAGCCAGCCGGCCGACCTGCGGTACGGGTCGCTGCGTGGTGGCGGTGGTCATTCGAGCCTCGTTTCTCCGATATGAGATGCGGGCATGACGGCTCACCTGGCGGGCGGTAGCCCGGCAGGGAGGGGGTGGGTGGGATGGTCAGGAAGCGGCCGGGGCCGCCAAGGTGGTCAGGGTGACGACGGGACGGGCCTCGATGTGGAGGTGCAAGCCGTCCGAAGGCAGCGCCAGCAAGATCGCTTCGCCGCAGCCCAGGCCGAAGACGGCCGCGTGGTAGCCCGCGCGGCGTCGTCCAGCCACTCACCGGCCAGGCGTTCGGCCTTGTCGTCGAGGCTGGGAGCCAGCCGCCGCACCGCGCGCCGCAGCCAGCGCATGGCTTGACCAGGCGACTCAGCGAAGTGGCGCAGGGGCAGGCCACTGGCCAGTTGCTCGCCGCCTGCCAGGACAAGCTCGTACTGGCAGAGGTAGCTCCGCCTGGCGACGCGAGCCCACCGCACTGCGGCCAGCTCGGTCGACGGCGGCTCGTGATGCTCGGTCATCTGCATCAGCTACAGCCCCCGCAGCCCGACGAGCGTCTTGGCTGCCAGGAGGGCCTTGTCCTGCTGGCCGAACGGCGACCGCTGATGCCCCGTGGTCGGCGTCGCTGGCTCCACCCCGGTCGGCTCCAGCAGCAGCTCGGACCAGACGACCTTGCCGCTGGCCGTCGCTGGGGCGTAGTAGCCCCACTGGTTGCTGAGGTGAGCCACCAGGAAGACGCCGCGGCCGTTCTGGGCGTCCAGGCCGACTTCCTTGAGCACCGGCACATCCGGCTGGTAGTCGTGCACCAGCACCAGCAGGCACACGCGCTCCAACCGCAGCGTCAGCGTGATGGTGCTGACCGGCGTGGCGGCCGAGTACGGCGCTGGCTCCTCACCCGGCTCCAGCCGCCGTATGGCGTTGGTGGTCAGCTCCGAGACGACCAGCTGGGCGGTGTCGATGAGGCTGGTCGGAACCTGCCAGTGGCGCAGGGCGTCGACGGTGTGCCGCCGGGCCCACGGCACGGCGTTGGGAGTGTCGGCCAACGCCAACTGGCTAAAATCAGGACGGGTTTCGTAGGGCACGGGAAGTGCCTCCCGATTCGGGAGTAGCGCAGCGGCAGGGGGAAGGTGAACTCACTTCGAGGTCGTAGCTGGCCGCGCCGCGGAGTGGCAACAGGCCAGAACTCGCGGTTGTCGGGTGGCGGATCAGTAGCAGCCGGACCCCAGCTGCGCCGATCTGCTGTTTGCGTTCGGCGGCTATCGCCCGGGGGCCAAGGTGTGAGGCCGTCGGCATGACCACGCCGTAGGTTTCCGGCAGGGCCAAGACGTCGAGCAGGCCAGTGAAGGCTGCGGACTTCGAGGCGGTGGTGCCATCGCGCTCGGTGAAGACCCCGCTCAGTGTGAGTTCATGCTGCACGCAGTACTGGGCGAGAACTTCGGACAGTGCGCGGTGTCGAGCGACAGCGGTCGTCGTCATCCGCAAGAAGCCGTAGACGACCGGGCCATGGATCAAGCGGTGTTCCGTGAGTTCCATCTGCGCGACCGTCCCGGGCGAAGTGGGCTTGAGAGACCAGCCGTTGGGGCGTTGGCCTTGCTCCAAAGCGTCCCGGCATTCGGCGGGTGCCGAAATGACCTGCTGTTGCACTTGTGTGGCACTTCTGACCCACCGTCTGCGTGCTCCGTGCTTCGATGACTTCCCGAAAGGAGGCCGCGTGGCGACCGTTCAGCAATGGAGTGGCCTGGATGCGTGGGCCCTCAGGCGTGCGCTGCGCATGAGCGTCCGGGCCTTCGCCGAGCACCTCGGCGTGGCAGTGCGGACGGTCTCCAAGTGGGAAAAGCTGGGCGCCGACACTCAGCCCCGCCCCGACACCCAGGCAATCCTCGATACCGCCCTGGCCCGGTGTGACGCCGCCGCCCAGCTGCGATTCGAGACCCTGCTCTCCGAGGCCGGCCGGAGCATCGCACGGCCAAGGATCACCACGGCGGGGCCTCGGCTGTGGGACTTCGAGTCCTGGACCGATGACCTTGAGCGCACGGTCGCGGCCCTGAGCCGGCAGAACTTCACCTTCGCCACGAGCCTTCTCAACCGGTGGCTGACTCGCTACGAACCACGCAGCCTGGACGAGAAGGGCCTCTATCTCTATGCCCGCTCCACCGCCTTGCTCGGTGACTTGCAGCGAGACCAGGGCGCCGTCCTCGGCCCGTTGTCAGCCCAGCACTCCTACGCTCAGGCTCGCTCGGTCTTCACCCAGCTCGACATTCCCCGCCGGGTGGCTCAGCTCGACCTTTCCCTGGCGGTTGTCGCCGAGATGTCCGGCAAGCTCGACCTCGCGGCTCACCGCTACGAGCTGCTCGCCACCGACGACCGGCTCAGCCGCCGCGACCGGGCCAGAGCCCGCCTCTGGGTAGGCACCGCGCTGAGCAAGGACGGCAACCACGACTACGCGGCCCGGGTCATGGCCACCGCCACCCGCGAGTTCGAGGACCTGTCCGAACCCGAAGACTGGTCGGTTGCCCACCAGAAGCTCGCGCTCGCGTACCGCGGGGCCGGCGATCTCACCGGCGCGTTGCAGTTCATCGAGATCGCCCGCCAGACGGGCACCACCGACGCACCGATGCAGCGTGTCCGGCTGGATACCGCCCACGGCCACATCCTGCTGTCAGACGAGGCCACGGCCGGCGACGGCTTGGCCGTGCTCAGCCGGGCTGCCACACTCGCGGCCCAGTACGGTATGAGTCACCAACTGCGAAGCATCGAGGGCATTCGGCTGAAGTACGAACGGCCGACCGTCCCTCAGCCTCGGTGACCAGGGAGAACTTGAGTGACGGACAGCCAGCAGCCTTCGATCACCGACGGACAGTGGGCCGATGCCACGCTGATCTGGGACTACCACCAAATGCACCACCAGCTCCGACCGTGCGACGTGGCGATCGGCCTCGGCAGTCACGACCTGGGAGTGCCTGCGTACGCGGCCGAGCTGTACCACGCTGGGTTGTTTCCCACATTGGTCTTCAGCGGCGCCAGCAACCCCACCCATCCGGAGCGGTTTCCACGCGGTGAGGCGGTCCACTTCCGCGAGCACGCCGTCGACCTTGGCGTCCCCGACAGCGCGATCTTCCTTGAGCCCAACGCCACGAACACCGGCCAGAACATCAGTCTCTCGCGCCAGGTGCTCGCCGACGCCGGCATCGGGCCGGCGTCCGTCATGCTGATCGCGATGCCGTACATGGAGCGGCGGGCGTACGCGACCTGCCGCAAGCTCTGGCCCGAGGTCGACATCGTCTGCGCCTCCGCGCCAATGGCTTTCGATGACTACGTCAAGGTCATCGGAGACGACAAGCTCGTCATCGACATGCTCATGGGCGACCTGCAACGGGTGATGGAGTACCCGAAGCTCGGTTTCGCCATCGAGCAGGAGGTCCCGGGGGAAATCCATGCTGCTTACCAACGTCTCCTCGACGATGGGTTCGACAGCAAGCTCTTGGCTCGCTGAACGGCTCCCGACACCAGGCGGCGTGTGCGCTATCCACCAGCCGAATCTGTTCCCCAGGCTGTCAACGCTGGCGAAGCTGTTCGCAGCGGACTACTGGATCGTTCTGGACGACGTTCAGTTCGCCCGCCGCGACTACCAGCACCGCGCCCGCTTGGCCGCCCTGGATGAGCCGGGCCAGCGGCAGTGGCTTTCGATCTCGACCCACCTGCCGCACGGCCGCTCCACCCATGTCCGCCAGGCGCTGATCGCCGAGCCGGAGCGCTGTCAGAGGCGCACCGGCCAGCTGATCCGGCAGCACTATCGTTCGAGCCCGCACTGGCCTGGGTTGCGAGACGCACTCGATCCCGTGCTCGATCTATTCGTGACCACCGACCGCACGGCTGTGGTCGCCGAGGCATCCACCCGGGCCCTTCTCGGCCTTCTCGGTTGGCGGGGAGAAATCCTTCGCAGCAGCAGCTTGGAGTCCCGGCCTGACCGCTCGCAGCGCTTGGCCGATCTGGCAGCCGTGACCGGGGCGAAGTCATACCTGTGCGGAACAGGCGGCATGCGCTACCTCGACCCTGCGGCCTTCCAGCAATACGGCATCGCGGTGACTCCGTTCCAGACCGCTACCGACGATATCTGGGCCTCAGCCCGTGAGATCAGCAGCCTCCAGCCGTTGATGGCTCTCGGGTCCGACGCCTTGGCGGCCAAGCTGCGCCTGCCCTCGCCCTGATGATCTTCCCACCCGTCCTGGCCGCCTTGGAGGAGCCGCAGACATGACCGAGCAGACTGCCCAGGAGCGTCTCCGTGAGGTGGGCCAGTTGACGATCACGCCGCCAGCCCGTCTGGTTACGCAGCAGTCTTGACTCCCCTGGGTGTCAGTGCCTGCCGCTACTGTCGTCAGGTCGAACGAGAGGATAGCCGTGGCGACCATCCGTCCCAGCCGCCGCATCGAAAGGGCGGGCGTCAACGCCGTCCGCACGCTGCTTGAAGATCACGAGCACATCGTCCAGGAAATCGACGGCGGCAACGACCACGGCGAAGATCTCTTTATCAACGTAACGCGGGCCGGCAAGCGGACCGGCCACTACTTCGCCGTGCAGGTGAAGAGTGGCAAGAAGTACAAGCGCGCTCGCGGCTACGCCATCCCGGTCGAAGAACACCTCGAGGACTGGAAGCAAAGCCGGATTCCCGTGATGGGGTTTGTCTACGACCCGGACGTGGACGCGATCTTCTGGGTGAACCTCACCAAGGAGTTACGGGCTGCCGCCGAGCCACCGTCCTGGGTCCAGATTCCGCTGAGTTCGTGCCTGTCGCACGACACCATCCGGGGCTTCATCGCCGAGGTCGAGGCGTACGTCGATACAGCTGGGATGCGGGTGCGCAGCACCACTCCAGAGGAGGGCTTCGCTGGCGCGGCCCGCGCCCGGCGGGGACTGGACCCAGCGACGGCATCCAACCCCATGTACGAGGGGCTTGGAGACTTCGCCCTGCGCCACGAACAGAAGATCGACACCGTTATGCGGGACATCAGACGGGCTATTCCACTGATGGTCCTCGCCATAATCATGGCGTACGAGTGGCCGTATCAGATTAAGTTCGTTGAGATAAACTCCGACATGAGCCCCATACTCTGGGTCGTCAATGTCTACATGTTCATCTCGTACGCAGCGCTGACGATCTACTTCGAGTTCCGCGCCGGGCGGTTCCCCAAGCAACTAGGCGAATGGTTCTCCCTATTCGCCACCAACTTTCTTTGGGTGCCAGTCTTTGAGCCTGGCGACGGCCACGGCTGGTGGGGCACCACGTGGATCGTGATCGGGGTATTTGCCCCATCTATCGGCCACAAGGCTCTCTTCGTGTTCTTCATTGGCTATGCGAAGGAACGAAGAAGGCGAAGCCAGGACCACTGGCCTGACAGTGATGATGTCCGTGGTGATGTTGCTGGCGGGTCTGACCCTTGGCCTGACTGACGCTTCAGCTGTCCTGTTCGGGATTTGTCGGCCCGTTGGCGACATCACCACGCACGCGGCCGGACGGGCGTTTGTGACTTCATAGGAGCCTGGCCAGAGGCCCCGTCACTGTCTTGTCCACCCGTCCGACCGGCGCGTGCCGCCCTCGGCTCGGACAAGAGGCAAGGACGGACATGACCAGCATGACGCACGACGGCCCGAAGATCACCGGCGGAGTCGACACCCACGGCCTGACCCACCACGCGGCGGTGATCGACCCATTGGGCAGGCACCTCGCCGACCGGGAATTCCCGGCTACCGTCCGCGGCTGCAGGGACCTGCTGGACTGGATGCGCTCGCACGGCGCTCTGGCAGCGGTCGGGGTGGAGGGCACCGGCGCCTACGGCGCCGAACTCGCCCGAGTACTGACCGCCGCCGGGGTCACGGTCGTCGACGTCGACCGGCCGGACCGCAAAACCCGGCGGCTGAGGGGAAAGTCCGACCCGATGGACGCCTACGCCGCCGCAACGGCGGTGACCTCCGGACGGGCCACCGGCATCCCGAAGAGCCGCGACGGGGTGGTCGAGGCCGTGCGCGTGCTGCGGGTCACCCGCCGCAGCGCGGTCAAGGCCCGAACCCAGGCGATGAACCAGATCCGCAGCGTGCTCGTGTCCGCCCCCGCGGTCTTGCGCGAGCAGCTCGCGGGGCTGGAACGGGCCGCCCTGATGAGCACGCTCGCCAGGCTACGGCCCGGCGCGGACCTGGCGACACCACTGGCCGCGACCAAGGCGGCCCTGCGGCGCCTGGCCCGCCGCCACCAAGCGCTGGACGAGGAGATCACCGAACTCGACACCGAGATCGGCCCGCTGGTCCGCCAGGCCGCGCCGGAGTTGGTCGCACTCTTCGGCGTCGGCCCCGAGACCGCCGGCCAGCTCCTTGCATCGGCCGGGGACAACCCTGAACGAATGCGCTCCGAGAGCGCGTTCGCGCACCTGGCCGGAGTCGCCCCGATCCCCGCGTCCTCAGGCCGCACCCATCGTCACCGCCTCAACCGAGGCGGTGACCGGGCCGCGAACAACGCCCTGCACACCATCGTCCTGGTCCGGATGCGCTACGACGAACGCACCCGGGCCTAAGTCGCCCGCCGCACCAAGGAGGGACTGTCGAAGAAGGACATCACCCGCTGCCTCAAGCGATTCGTCGCCCGCGAGATCTACCGCGCCCTGACCACCACACCAGCCGGACAGATCACTCAACCCGACCTCGCTCCTGCAGCTTGACGTCTATAGGAGCATCCAGCGAGGCGACTCATCCCTCATCCACTGCAATCAGCTGGGCTACCAGCTGGCGAACGCTTCTCTCTATATAGCGCGAGCCATCGCTGAACCTCAGCGTCACAAGCTGCTGCCTGGGTCTGCCGCCGATGAAAACCGTCCCGAAGTCCACTGTTCGAGGATGAAGCACCACGATCCGCGGCGGAGGCGGTGGCGTTGGGGCCGGCGGCTCTGGATGTGGGCGGGCTGACCCGGCGGCTCGCGAACTGGCACCCGCGGTCGTCTGCCGCCGGCTCTGGTCGTAGTCGAGCCGTTTGGAGCTGTCGGTCAGGATGTGCAGCGCCTCGTTGACCTTCACCGCTTCTTGGTGGGCCTGGTCCCGCTCATGTTCTGGTCGGCCGTCTGGATTTATGTGGCGCATCCGCCTACGCCAGCTGGGCGGGCAAGGAGCTGCCGACCGGCCAGCAGTGGGAGAAAGCCGCTCGCGGCCCCCGTGGTGACCGGTATCCGTGGGGCAACCAGGCCACGCCCGCCAAGTGCAACAGCCGTGAGTCCGGGCTAAGGCGTGCCCTGCACGTGAGCGGCAGCATCGAGGTCGAGGGCGCCGACGGGGAGCAGACCGCCCGGATCCTCGCCGCGTTCGGCCCGTCCCGTGGCGGCGACCGCCGAACGGGCCACCCGCGCCCGTAGCGGGGCCCGCCCGACCGGATAATGGCCGGTGAACGGCAGGATGGCCGGTACCGGCGGGCCTGCTGCGCCCGTGGCCCGGATCGAGTGAGAGGTGGAGAACGGATGACCCTGGAGGAAGGCCGGCGCGTCAGGCTGGCGGAGGACCTCGGCATCGGTGAGGCGGTCGCCGGGGATCCCGCCGCGGCCGTCGGGTTCCTGTCGCTGGGCGCCGGGCTCGAGGGCACGGTCGAGCGGGTGGACGGGGAGCTCCCCGAGAGCGAGGACGTCCGCGAGTACCAGCGGCTCGCCGCCCTGTTCGCGGACTACGGCCACACCATGCCCGAGGCGAGCCGCGACCGCCTGGAGGCCCAGATCGCCGCACTGGAGCCGCAGTGGACCGCCCACCGGGAACGGGGGAACCTGGCGACGGTCCGCGTCCGCTGGGACAACGGTCTGGTCCTCGACGGCACCCACCCGGACGTCCTCACCCCGCTGTGAGCCCGGATCCCGCGCCCTACGGGGTGGGGCCGGGGCGGCCCAGGACGTTCTCCACGTGGGCCGCGAGCGAGGACCGCAGGTCCGCGGGTGTCATCTTCTGATCGTCGATCAGGTGTGCCACGAGGTCGGCGCGGACGGCGGCCAGCAGGGCATGGGCGGTGAAGTCCGCGTTGCGGACCCCGGGGACCCGCTCCAGCGCCGCACGCAGCGTCCCGTGCCACCAGCCGTAGTGCTCCGCCTGGTACGGGCTGCTGAGTCCGGCGTCCTCGGCGGCCGACATCAGGTTCCGGTTCTCGATCTTGAAGCTGAGCGCGGCATCGAGGAGGTCCAGCACCTGCTGCCGCGGCCCGGTCCCGGCCGCGTCCTGCTCCTGCGCGTGCTGCTCCTGCACGTCCTGCACGGCTCGGCGCAGGGGTTCCAGGCGCGAGGTGATCACCGCGCCGATCAGGCCGGCGCGGTCGCCGAAGCGGCGGAACAGGGTGCCCTTGCCCACGCCCGCGGCCGCGGCGATCTCGTCCATCGACACCGCTTGCGGGCTGCTGCTGGCGGCGAAGAGGGCATCGGCGGCGGCCAGGACGGCTTCCCGGTTGCGTAGGGCGTCCGCGCGCTCGGGGCGCTCGGTGCTGCCGGTGCGGCCGGTGCGCTGGGCCACGGGTCCTCCTAGGTCGTCGGGCCGTCCCGGCCCCCGGGAATGATATGCCGCCGGTCCGCACGGGTGACGGTCCGCGCCACGGCCGCGGCGGCGTCCTCGCTCAGCCGTTCACCGGACCTCCCGTTCGACGAAGTCGCGGAACGTACCCGGCGGGCGGCCGGTGAGGCGCTCGACGGTGTCGGTGGTGCGGTCCTCGGCGCCGTCGGCGATGGCCCGGTCCATGCCGGCCAGCATGGTGGCGAACTCGAGCGGGATCTCGGCTGCCCAGCGGTCCCGCAGCTGCTCGAAGGTCAGGTGCCGGTGCACGACCGGCCGGCCGGTGACCTCGGCGATGGCCGCGGCGGCCTCGTCGTAACTCAGGGCCTGCGGCCCGGTGAGGACCAGGTCGGTGTTGGCGGCCTGGTCGTCGGTGAGGGCGCGGACGGCGACGGCGGCGATGTCCGCGGCGTCGACGAACCCGACGCGTCCCTGCCCGCAGGCCGTGCGGATCGCGCCCTCCTCGCGGATGGAGCGGGCATGGGGGGTGTCGCCGGTGAAGTTCTGCATGAACCAGGACGGCCGCAGCACCGCCCACTCCTCGAACAGGTCCGGCAGCACCTGGTGGACCCGGCCGACCGCCGGACCGCCGGCGGGGATCGCGGAGGAGCTGAGCAGCACCGCGCGGCGCATTCCTGCGGCGCGGGCCCGGCGCAGGAAGGGCACCATGACGGCGGCCGGGTCGGAGGAGCCGACGGGCGGGACGAGGTAGGCGCGGTCGACACCGTCGAGCGCGGCGTCCCAGGTCGCGGGCTCGTTCCAGTCGAAGCGGACGCTCTGCGCCCCCTCGACCGGCGCGGCCGTACGGCTGGTGGCGCGGACGCGGTGGCCCTCGGCGGCCAGGCCGGCGGTGACGCGGCGGCCGGTGGTGCCGGTGGCCCCGGTGACCAGGGTGGTGCGGGCGGTGGTCGTCATCAGTGCGTTCCTGCGAAGTCGGCGCCGGGCAGGGACACGGCGAGGGGGTTCCAGTAGTCGCGGTAGGAGGTGATGAGGGCGTCCTCGACCGTGACGACGGCGATGTAGGTCATCTCGAAGGGGCTGTCGGTCTTCACCAGCCGGCCGACGCCGCGCATCTCCACCACGATGGTCCCGGGGGCCATCGTCCGGTGGATCGTCACCTCGGGGAACTCGTGCAGGTCGATGTGGTCGGGGTAGTCGCGCATGTAGGCGCCGACCGCGGCCTTCCCTTCGAGGCGCGAGGGCCAGCCCTCGGGCGCGAAGGGGAATTCGAGGACGCCGTCCTCGTGCCAGAGCTCCACCCAGGCGGGGACGTCCTTGTCCAGCAGCAGTTGCAGACCGTGCTGGTAGAGCTCCGCGGGTGTCACGGGGGTGGTCATGGTCAAGGGTTCCGTTCTGCTCGACATCACGGCGGGTCGCGGCCCGTCCGGCCGGGACTCCGACACGCAAACGGACCGGCGGTCCGTATGGCTTGAAGCATACGGACTGCCGGTCCGTTTAACAAAGTGACCCCCCGCCGGGGCAGCGTGCTCACGGCCCGCCGTCAAGCCTCCCCGGCGGCATCGAAGTTCCGTGCGCCCAGCTCCACAGCGCCCACACCGTCATGAACAGGGCAGGCCCGAGGCCCACCACCACCACGATGAGAATCACCAGGGCGAGTCCCCTGAAGTCACCGGGACGCCCCACCGGCCCCGCCGCTCACCCTCCGCCCCCTCCACCACCCCATCGCGCACGTGGCACTGCCTCCCCCTTGTCGCTGCCGGCCCACGCCACGGACGTGGCTTCGGCCGCGGGACCCTCGCACCCCGCCCGCATCGGCGCCGAACGCCCACCCGGGCCACGGCACCGCCCGAGGCCCGAGGCCCGAAGAACGGGACGATGCGTACGGACGGCCCGAGACGGCGAACAGGGCCACGGCGGGCCCGCCGCCGATCTCCGCGAACCGTGGATCCGGCCAACTGGACTGCCCTGCAAGCGAGTTGGCTGGAACGCGCCTGCCGGTCCTCCGTGTCCGCTCCTTACGCTCCTGCTGAGCCCCGGCCACCCGGCCGGGAACATCTACGGGGGGGTAGCGCTCATGCGCATTCGCCATGCCTTCGTCGCCGCAGCCGTCGCGGCGGCCTCGGCGCTCACCATGACCACCACCGCAGCTGCCGCGGCCCCGGCCGCACCCGCCAACGCCCGGTCCTGCAACTGGATCTACATCGGCACCGGGGCCGGCATCCACATCGGCGGCCAGTACGTCGGCCAGGTCGTCCAGCTCTACAACAACTGCGGTACCGCCGAGGCCCACTTCCAGTGGGACGAGACCTACCGCCAAACCCACAACACGCGGGTGTACGTCGACCTCGAAGGGCCCTGGGGCAAAGGCAGGGTGACCGCGAGCGGCCCGACCTCCTCCAAGAACGTGGACGCGTACGTGGACATCCACTCGGCCTCCCCTGACCAGTGGGGGACCTACGCGACGGTCAACAACTGCATGGCCACCGGCACGATGCACGACTACGCCAACGGCGGCACGCTGTGGGAGTCCCAGGACGCGTGGTGCTGACACCCCGGTGACGGCGGGTCCTCGGGAGCACCTCCCGAGGACCCGTCGCCGTACCGGACAAGCGGCCCGGATCAGGAGGCCGGTGCCGGCTGTTCCGGGGCCAGGGAGTTGCCCGCGGGGATGTGGCCGCAGTCGGAGGGGGCGGTCCGGCCCGCGAACCGGTCGTTCAGCCAGCCCAGCGCGAGGGGTGCCCAGACGGCGGGGACGCCGACGTGGCTGAGCAGGTCGAACTGCTGGTACTCGATCGCGCCGTTGCGGGTGGCGCAGTACTGTCGGGCGAGGGCCCGGACGTCTCCGGCGACCATCACGCCGTCGCCGGTGCCGATGCCCGCCGGGCTGCCGAGGGTTCCCTCCAGGACGCCGCCGTTGCCCTGGGCGATGTAGCCGGGGACGGTCGGGGTGGCGGCAGAACCGAGGTTGATCCGGTTGACCGCGTCGAGGAAGGCGGGCACCGAGTTCGGGTCGGCGTACTGCGGCTTCGCCATCTTCTTCCAGGTCAGCCCCGGGTAGTGGCCGACGGCGTCGATGATCGACCCGTGCTCCAGCTGCTGGTAGACCGTCAGGCCGTAGTCGCTCAGGTAGGGCTTGAGGTCGATGCCGAAGGAGCGGGAGACCCCGATGACCGCCATCGGGATGACACCGCTCCACGCCAGCGAGCCGTCCACGTACTTGAGGTTGTGGGCCGGGTCCACGAGCAGGCCGCCCTCGGTAAAGCCGACCAGCTTGCGGTTGACGTCGGGGGCGTAGGCGGGCGCGAGCGCGGCCGCCCAGCCGGTCGCGATCGCACCGCCGGAGTAGCCCATCAGGCCGAACGCGGTGTCGGAGTCCAGCCCGGTGGCCGCGGACCTGGTGGCGGCGCGGATCGAGTCGAGGGTGGTGGTCGCGTACTCCGGGCCGGCCGCGAAGTCCGCGGACTGCCCCTCGGTGTCCGGGATGACGAGGTTGTAGCCCTGCAGGAGCAGCGGCACCAGGAAGAGCGACTCGGCGTTCGGGATCAGGCCGCCGAGGGTGAGGTCACCGGCGACGGCCCGGGACGGGCTGTCCTGCGGGTTGAGGGAGTCGTAGAACGACTGGTACGAGACCGCCTTGCTGCCGTCACCGGTCAGGCTTCTCACCACGGTGGTGACGTTGGCGGACGGGCGGCCCTGGGCGTCGGTGGTGCGGTACAGCAGTTGGACCGCCGTCACCGGGGTGGGGAGCCCCAGGACGTGGTACGGCAGGGTCCGGGTCCTGAGCACGGTGCCCGGTGCGAGCGACGCCAGCGGCGTGCTGCCGTCGTAGGTGTAGAACGGGTCGCTCGCCGCGGCGACCCGCGGTGCGGCGGCTCCGGCAACGGCTGAGGCCGGGCCTGCGGTGGCGGCGACGGCCGTTGCGGCCAGGGCGGCGGTGACGGCCGCGGACAGCAGCCGGGACGTGTTCTTGCGCATGACTCCCCCGGTTCGTGGGATGGGATCATCAGGATCTGGTGAAGGTGCGGGGTGCCGTGGGTGGCGCGGCCGTGCGGGGGCACGAAGGGGTGACGTGGCAGGCGCGGGTGGCGCCGCACGGGCACGCGCCCCGGGCGGGTGACGACGGCGCCTGGGCAGCAGGACATCGGGACGTCAGGCGTCAGGGCGTCAGGGCGTCAGAAACACCGGAGCGTCAAGGCATCACGGCATCATGGCGTCACGGTGTCAGGACCTCGGGGCAGCAGCTGTGCCGGGCCGGGCGGGCCGTGGTCGGCGGAGGCGGTGGGGTGGGGGCGCGGCGGCTTTTCGCGCGGGCAAGGCGGTCCTCCGGTACGTGCGGGTGTGGGGGGCCGGTGGATGGTGCGGTCGGGGTCTGCGCACCTCTGGTGGTCCAACCGGCGGGCGTGTTACCAACTGGTAAGTAACGTCCTGGAGAACATGATGACGGCGGTATCGCGCCGTGTCCCCGGGCCGGACAACAGAGATTCGCGAGGTGGATTGTGACCGCATCCAACGCGACGGGGCACGACCCGGCACCGCAGATCGGCGGCCTCCCCGTCCACGAACGGCTCCGGGCCGCCGCGCCGGCCCTCGCGCCCGCGGTGATGGCCCGGCTCGTCGAACGGCTCCCCGCCTACGGGGCGCTCCCCACCGAACAGTTGCGCGGCGAGATCACCCGGGAGGTGGACCGCGGCATCCGCGCCTTCACCGAGGTGCTGCGCACCGGCGACCTGCCGGCGGACGCCGAACTGGCGCGGATCAGCGAGTCCTCGGCCAGGCGCGCGGACGAGGGCGTCCCGCTGGAGGCCGTCGTCGGGGCCTACCACTTCGGCGCGCAGGAGTGCGCGGAGCGGGTCCTCGCGGCGGCCGGGCCCGGCGACCTGCCGGACGTGCTGCTGGTCCAGCAGCGGCTGCTCGGCTACCTCCGGCTGGTGAGCTGCGCGGTCGCGGCCGGGTACGTCCAGGAGCGTCAGGCGGCGCTGGGCGACGAGCAGGTCGCCCGGCAGTCCCTGCTGTCCCGGCTGCTGGAGGGCGGCGACCCGCGGACCGCGGCCGACCGCGCCGGACTTCCGCTGCCCGCCTGCTACCTGGTGCTGGGCATCACCCTCGGGCCGCACCCCGACGAACTGCTGCCCGGCGTGAACCACGCCGTCGCCGCCCGACGCAAACTGCGGCGGCTGCGCAACGAACTGCAGCACCGCACCACGGGCGTCCCGTTGTCCGTCCTGTCCGGGAACGGCGGGCTGGTGCTGATCCCCTGCGACGCACCGCACGCCGACACACCGTCCGCCGGCGGCCCGCCCGCCGCCCTGTCCGGCCCGGAACGGGACCGGCTCGCCGCGCTGGTCGACCACCTCGGGCGGGTGTGCGGCGCCGAGTTGCTGGTGGCGGCGGCCGCCGCCGCACCCGACGGCGTCGCGGACGCCGCCCGCCTGGTGGGCGAGGTACGGGAGGTGGCGCGGGCCTCCGGTCGCGGGCCCGGGCTGTACCTCCTCGACGACGTGCTGCTGGAGTACCAGCTGAGCCGGCCGAGCCCGGCCCGGGACAGACTCGCCGCACTGCTGGCACCACTGGCCGGGCGGGCCGAACTGCTCGGCACCCTGCGCGCCTTCCTCGCCTGCGGTCTCGACCGGCGCCGGGCGGCCGCCCGGCTCCAGGTCCACCCCAACACCGTCGACTACCGCCTGCGCAGGGTCACCGACCTCACCGGCCTGGACGCCGCACGCGGCGCCGACCAGCTCACCCTGCGCGCCGCCCTGGCCGCCCACGACACCGCCCGCCACAGCTGAACCGTCCGAGCCACCCGCCCCCGTCACCGTTCCCACCGGCGGAACGGTCCGGCGCTTCACCGCGGTTCGGGCGGCGGCCACGGACCGGCGAGCAGCCGCTCGGCCTCCGCGACGATCGCCCCGGCGAGTTCCCCCGGCCCGCGGCGCCCGCGCCGCTTCACATGGTCCGATCTCTCCGATCTTCATACGGAATACCGGTGAATTCCCGCGCCGCGCACACTTTTTGACATCCGGATCCGCCGAAGCATTTCGTGTACTCTCCATCCTGCCTGTTGCGAATTGCCCGAGCCGACCTGGAGATCGATGGACGCAGAGTCGAACCTTCTGTCGATTTTCACGCCGGAAGGCAGCCACGACCCCTATCCCGCGCTGGCCGAACTGCGCCGGACCCGTCCGGTCCACCTGAGCGAGACGCTCGGCTCCCACGTGCTGACCCGCTTCGCCGACTGCCAGCAGGTGCTCACCGGTCCCGAATTCCTGGTGCCCGACCGGCAGTGGTGCGCCGAGGCGTTTCCCGACCAGCGGGCGAGGCCGGCCGCGGAGTTCTTCTACTCCTCGCTGCTGGGTACCAACGGCCCCGACCACAGCCGGCTGCGCGGCCTGGTCGCCGGCGCGCTCGGGGCCCGGCAGGTCGCCGCCCTGCAGGCGACCGCCGAGAAGATCACCGAGGAGCTGCTGGACGCCTTCGCGGACGCGACCTCCTCGGGCGGCACGGCCAACTTCCAGGAACTGGTGGGCCGTCCGCTGCCGGTCACCCTGATCGGCACCCTGATCGGCGTGCCCCGGGCCGAGCAGGGCCGGTTCGAGCGCCTGGGCCGGGGTGCGAGCCGGCTGCTGGAGCCGGTGCGCACCCCGGAGGACTGGGCGCGGGCCGACCGGGCCGTCGTGGAGCTGCGGGAGTTCTTCGGCGCGCTGCTGCGCGAGCGCCGCGCCCGCCCGGCCGAGGACCTCACCTCGGCCCTGCTCGAGCAGCGCCACGCCGTCGATCCGCCGCCGACCGACCGGGAACTGGCCGACCTGCTCCTGCTGCTGTTCGTGGCCGGTTTCGAGACGACCACCGCCCTGCTCGGCACGACGGTTCACACCCTGCTCAGCCACCCCGGCGAGTTCGCCCTGGTCCGGGACGATCCCGCGCTGGTCCCTGCGGCCATCGAGGAGTCGCTGCGGTGGGACTCCCCGGTGCTGCTGACGGAGCGGATCGCCGCCCGACCGGTCGAGGTGGCCGGGGTGCAGGTCCCCCGCGGCGGCTCGGTGACCACGGTGCTCGCCGCCGCCAACCGCGACCCCGGCCGGCACCCCGAGCCGGACCGCTTCACCGTCCGGCGGCCCGACAACAAGGCCCTCAGCTTCAGCGCGGGCCGGCACCACTGCCCCGGTGCGACGCTCGCCCGGACGGAGGCCGCGGCGCTGCTCGGCCGGCTGGTGCGGCGGTTCCCGGACCTCGCCCTGGCCGGCCGGCCCGTGCGGCGGTCCGCGCTCACCCTCCGGTCGTTCGACGACCTGCCGTTGGCCACCACCGGCTGAGGGCCGGCCGCCGACCCGAACCACCACCGCCCCGAACCGCCACCGCCCACCCACCCGACCCCGGCCACTTCCCGAGAAGGTCCGCGATGAACTTCCTGCAGCTCGAACGCGCATCCCTGGAGACCTTCATGCCGGGGTTGGACGAGCGGCTCGCCCGCATCCCGTTGGCGGAGCTGGAGCGCGCTCCCAGCCCGGCCGTCCGCGCGTTCCGGGAGGCCGGCGGCCCGGCGCTGCTGGTGCCCGCGCAGCACGCCGGCGCGGGGGCGAGCGCGCTGCAGGCCGTCCGGGTGCAGCGGGCGATCGGGGCGCGCTGCCCGTCGCTGGCGGTGGCCACCACGATGCACCACTTCTCCGTCGCCGGCCTCGCCGAGGCGGCCAAGTACGGCTCCGGCCTCGAGGGTGTGCTGCTGGAGTCCGTGGCCGGGGAGCGGCTGCTGCTGGCCTCCGCCTTCGCCGAGGGCAACTCCGGGCAGAACATCCTGCGCCCGCACATCACCGCGCAGCGCCGCGGCGGCCGGATCGTGCTGAACGGCCGCAAGATGCCGTGCAGCCTGGCCCGTTCGATGGATCTGCTGACCGCGTCGGTCCTGCTCGCGGACGAGGACGGGGTCGAGCGGCTCGCCATCGCGCTCGTCCCGGCCACCGCGCCCGGTCTCGAGGTGCGGCCGTTCTGGCGTACGCCGGTGCTGGCCGGTGCCGAGAGCGAGCAGGTGGTGCTGACCGACGTGGCGCTGGACCCGGAGCAGGTGGTGCTCACGGACGTCACCGCCGACGCCGTCCCCGACGCGCTGAACGTGGCCGGGTTCCTCTGGTTCGAGCTGCTGCTGACGGCCGGGTACCTGGGCGTGGCCAGCGGGCTGGTCGAGCGGGTGCTGGAGCGGCCCGGCGGCGGGCAGGACGACCCCACCGCGTACACGGTGGACGTCGGGGCCGCGATGCTCGCGGTGGAGGCCGTCGCGCGGGCGATGGAGAGCGAGCCGTGGACCGACACGCTGCTGGTCCAGGCGCTGCACGCCCGGTACGCGGCCCAGGACGCGATCGCCCGCACCACGGCGGGCTGCCTGGCGGCGCTGGGCGGCATGGCGTTCATCGGGTCGCCGGACGGCGCGTACCTCGCCGCGGCCGCCGGCGGCCTGACCTTCCACCCGCCGTCCCGCGCCCGGATGGCGGGGCCGCTGCGGGAGTTCCTCGACGGCCGTCCGCTGCGCATCGGGTGACGCCGTCCGTACCGCGTGGTGGGCAGTCCGCCGCCGACGACCGTGAGCAGGTGACCGCAGTGCGGCGAGAAACCCCGTCAGTCCCGTCAGTCCCGTCAGTCCCGGCCGCACCGGCCGCACCGGCCGCACCGGCGGTCCCCCGCCCGGGGTACCGGGTCGAGGTGCTGTCCGGCGTCGAGGCGCTGCCCCCGGGGCTCTGGGAGCGGCTGGCGCCCGGCGACGACCCGATGTGGTCCCGGTCGCTGTTCACCGCGATGGAGCGCTCCCGGATCGGGCCGGATGCGTACTCCTACCTGGTCGTGCGCGAGGACGCCGGGGTGGCCGCGGTGCTGCCGCTGTGCCTGTTCCGGGAGTTGCGGCTGGACGACGTGGTGGGTCCGCGCGAGCGGCGTCTGCTCGCGCCGGTCCGGCGCCTGTTCCCGCGGCTGCTGCGGGTGCCGATGCTCTTCTGCGGGAACCTGCTCGGGCAGGGGCACGTGCTGGTGGACGGCTCGCCGCCGCCCGAGGTCTGGCGGCTGCTGGTGGCGGGCGTCCTCGACCTGGCACGGCGCGAGCGGCTGGGCACGGTGGTGTTCAAGGACTTCACCGCGGCCGGGCTCGCGCCGCTGCGCGCCGCGCTGGACGGCGCCGGGTTCTTCTTCCTGCCGAGCCTGCCCGACACCGAACTCCCCCTGGGGCACGGTTCGTTCGAGGAGTACCTGACCGCCCTGCCGGCCAGGCCGCGGCGCAACGCCCGCAGCAAGATCCGCAAATTCCGGGCCCACCCGGAGCTGCGGACGGAGGTCCGCGAGGACTTCGCCGACCTGCTGCCGGAGATGCTCGGCCTCTACCGGCAGGTGATGGACCGGGCTGACCAGACCCTGGAGGTGCTCGACGCCTCCTTCCTGGCCGCCGTGCACGCGGATCCCGGGCTGCGGCGACGGCTGGTGGCCTGTTTCGAGGGCGAACGCCTGGTCGCCTTCCTGCTCTGCCTGTTCGCCGGGACCGGGGCGACCGGCGCCCGGATCGGCCTGGACTACCGGATCGCCCACCAGGCGCGGCTGTACCACAACGTGCACTACGCGGCGATCCGGCTGGCCATCGAGACCGGCTGCGACCGGATCCGCTTCGCCCAGACCGCCTACCGGCCGAAGGTCGAACTCGGCTGCGAACTGGTCGAGCAGTGGTACGCGATGACGCACACCCGCCGCCTCCCCCGCGCCGTCCTGCGGCGGCTGCTGCCCCCGGCCCTGGCCGCCGCGCGCACCGCCGCGCTCGGCCCCCATCTCCCGCCCGCGGGCGCCGACCCGTTCGGGCCCGACGAAGAAAGGTCTCCCCGTGCCACGAGTTGACGTCGAACTGCAGATCGCCGTCCCGCCCGACGCCGCCTGGGCGGCGGTGGTGGACGTGGAGAGCTACCCGCACTGCATGGACAGCGTCGAGTCGGTCGTCGTCACCGAGCAGCCGGACGGCCACCACCGCACCACCGCCTGGGCCGTCCGGCTGGAGGACTCGGTCCTGCGGTGGACCGAGGCCGACCGGCTCGACCCGAGCGCCCGTCGCTTCGACTTCCACCAGCTGACCGGCGACCTGGGCGAGTTCGTGGGCCACTGGGCGGTGGCGGCCGCGCCTGGCGGCGGCAGCACCGTCTCGCTGCACGTCGACTTCGACATCGGCATCCCCCTGCTCGCCGACATGCTCAACCCGGTCGCCTCACGGGCCCTCGAGGAGAACGCCGCGCAGATGCTCGCCGCCCTGGAACGGCGCCTGCTGGCGCAGCGCGCCCCCGAGCGGCCGCTCTCGGAGGCGCCCGGCCCCGGGCCGCAGTCGCCGGCCCTCCAGGAGGCCACGCCGTGACCGCCGACACCGTGACCGCCGTCGACACCGTGACCGCGGGCGACACCCTGGCCGCCACCGGACCGATCACCGGACCGGCCACCGGGTCCGCCGCCGCCCTGACCTTCGACCGGCTGCGCCGGCACCTGTCGCCGAAGCTCGCGCTGACCGGCGGTTTCGCCGGGCGCGGAGCCGTCGAGGCGGGCGCCGAGGGCTGCCGGGTCACGCTCTCCGACGGCCGGTCCGTGCTCGACTTCGGCTCGTACGCCGTCACCCTGCTCGGGCACCGCCACCCGGCGGTGGCGGCCGCCGTCCGCCGCCAGCTGGAGACCATGCCGACCTCGACCCGGAGCCTGGCCAACCCGGTCGCGGCCGAGGCGGCCGCCTGCCTGGCCGCGTACCTGGGCGGCACGCTGCCCAAGGTGTACTTCGGACTGAACGGCGCCGACGTCGTCGAGGTCGCGGTCAAGCTGGCCCGGCTCGCCACCGGCCGCAGCCGCGTGGTGGCGGTCGAGGGCGGCTTCCACGGCAAGTCGGCCGGCGCGCTCGCGCTGACCCACCACCCGCTGTACCGGCGCGGCCTGCTGGGCTGCACGGTGGACGTGGTGCACGTCGACCCGGCCGATCCCGGCGCCGTGCTCCACGAGGTGCGCGCCGCGGAGGTGGCCGCCGTCGTCCTGGAACCGGTGCAGGGCGAGAACGGCGCCGTCCCGCTGCCTGCCGAGGTGCTGCGGCGCTGGTGCGCGGACGCCGAACAGGCCGGCGCCATGGTGATCGCGGACGAGATCCAGTGCGGGCTGCGCCGCTGCGGCGAGCGCTCGGTCGCCCTCGCCGCGGGGCTGCCGGTGGACGCCGTGCTGCTCGGCAAGCCGCTGGGCGGCGGAGTGGTCCCGCTGTCCGCGCTGGTCTGCTCCGAGCGGCTGTACGCGCCGCTGGCGGCGGATCCGTTCCTGCACTCCGCCACCTTCGGCGGGCACCCGCTCAGCTGCGCGGCGCTGCCCGCCGCCCTCGACGCGATCGAGGAGCTGGCTCCGCACGGGCACCGGCTGTCGCTGCTGCTGGACACCGCCCTGGAACGGCTGCGCGCGGACCATCCGCGGGTGGTGCGGGCCGTCCGCGGCGCGGGTCTGCTCCGCGGGATCGACCTGGCCTCCGCGCAAGCGGCGGGCACGGTGCTGGCCGAACTCGCCGGCGCCGGCCTGCTGGTCTCGCCCTGTCTGAGCCGGCCCACCACCATCCGGCTGCTGCCGCCGCTGGTCACCACGGCGGGCGACCTCGCGGAGGCGGTCCGCATCCTCGACGCGGCGTTGGCGGCGGCCGGCCGCTGACCCGCGGCGCCGGACCGATCGGGCCCGGCACCACGGGACCCTCCCCCTGAGCCCACCACCGGCACCGCCACCGGCACGGAAGGAACGACGGACATGCCCACTCGCGAAGAACTGTCACTGCTGGTCAGGACGGTTATCTCGGACGTGCTCGGCACCGAGGCCGAGGAGGTCCGCGAACAGACCAGCCTGGAGGTCGACTACGGCATCGACAGCCTGGAACTGATGGAGGTCGGCGCCCGGTTGGAACGCTCCCTCCGGCTGCGGATCGAGGTCGAGGACCTCACCGCCGCGCAGACCGTCGGCCAGGCCATCGACCTGCTCCAGGCACGTACGGCGGGCCGCTCATGACCCGCCGGCACCCCTCCGGCGGCCACCGGGTGGCCGTCACCGGCATCGGCCTGAAGTCGCCGGCCGGCAACGACCTGGAGGCGGCCTACACCGCGGTACTGAAGGGCGGGTCCACCGCCGCGACCGTCCCCCGCCTGATCGAGGCCGACCTGCCGGTCCACTTCGCCTGCCTGGTACCGGAGTTCGATCTCGACGCCTACCTCACCCGCCGCGAGTCGCGCCAGATCGACCGGACCACCCGGCTCCTGCTGTGCGCCGCCACCGACGCCGTCGAGGACGCCGTACTGCCGGCCGGCCTCACGCCGGAGCGGGTCGGGGTCCAGATCGGTACCGGGATCGGCGGTCTGCCCAGCATGGAGGAGGTCACCCTCAGCCACGCCGCCCGCCCCAGGGACATGCCGGTCCACACCGTGCCCAGGACGATGGCCAACTCGCCCGCCACCCGGCTGGCCATGCGCTACGGGTTCCGGGGGCCGTGCACCACGTACGCCAGCGCCTGCGCCAGCGGCACCACCGCCGTCGGCGAGGCCGCCCGCAAGATCCGGTACGGCGACCTCGACGCGGCGCTCGCCGGCGGCACCGACTCGGCGGTCACCACCGTGGTGATGGGCGCCTTCGCCCGGATGCGGGCCATGTCCGTGCGCAACGCCGACCCGGAGCGGGCCAGCCGCCCCTTCGACACCGACCGGGACGGCTTCGTGATGGCCGAGGGCGCGGCCGTCCTGGTCCTCGAACGGTGGGACCTGGCACTCGCGCGCGGCGCCCGGATCTACGGCGAAGTCGCCGGGTTCGCCGACAACTGCGACGCCTCCCACATCGTCGCCCCGACCGAGGACGGCGCGACCGCGGGCCGCTGCATGCGGCAGGCCCTCGCCGACGCCGGCCTGTCCACCGCCGACATCGGCCACATCAACGCCCACGGCACCTCCACCGTGCTGAACGACCGGGCCGAGGCCCGCGCTATCGAACGGTGCTTCCACGGCCAGTCGCCGCCGGTGACCGCCGTCAAGGGCGTCACCGGGCACCTGATCGGCGGTTCCGGCGCGCTGGAGGCGGCGCTCGCCCTGCTGTGCGCCGCCCGCGGCAGCGTCCCGCCGATCGCCAACCTGCGGGCCAGCCCGGAGGCCGACCTGGTGGACCTGGTGGTCGGGGCGCCGCGCAGCATCGCCCGCGCGGCGGTCCTCTCCAACTCCTTCGGTTTCGGCGGCCAGAACGCCTGCCTGGTCCTCGTGCCGGGGGACGGCGGCGGCCCGCCGTCCCCCGGCGCCGCACCGCATCCCCGTACGCCCCAGCAGAGATGACACCCATGCGAATCCTTCTCACCGGAGCCACCGGAGTGGTCGGCACCGAGGTCGTGCACCGGCTCGGCCCGCACCGCGCGTCCCCCGGCCTCACCCTCACCCGGGTCGCCCGGCGGGCCGCGGACGACACCCTGCTCCGCTGGCGGATCGGCGCCGAGCCGCCGCCCGCCGACCTCGCCGGGCACTGGGACGTCATCGTGCACTCGGCTGCCACCACCCGGTGGACCCTCGGCCGCGAGGAGGCGGTCCGGGCCAACATCGACCCGCTGCGGGCGGTGCTGGCCCTCGCCGACCGCGGCACCCACCTGGTCCACCTCTCCACCGCGTACGTCGGCGGGGTCCGCAACCCCGAGGACCTCCGGGGCGCGGAGTTCGAGGGCTACCGCAACGGCTACGAGTGGTCCAAGGCCAGGTGCGAGGAGGTCGTCCGCGCCGAGCACCCCGGACCGCTGACGGTGGTGCGCCCGCCGCTGATCGTCGGACGCCGCGGCTCCGGCGAGATCTCCCGCTTCTCCGGCCCGTACACGATGCTCCAGGCCCTGGTGTCCGGGCTGGCGGCCGTGGTGGTCGGCGACCCGGGCGGCTACGCCGAGATCAGCCCCGTCGACGAGGTCGCCGAAGCGGTCGCCGCGGCCGTCCTCGCCGAGCCGCCCGGCACCCCGCGCACCGAGGTGATCGCCGCCGGCCCCGGCAGCCTGACGCTGGACACCCTGCTCGACACCATCTGCCGCACCCTCAACGACGTCCGCCGGGCCGCCGGCGTACCGCCGATCGAGCGGCCGCGCATCGTCCCGGGCGACAGCTGGGACCGCTTCTTCCTGCCGCTCGCGGACCGCTACCTCTCACCGGTGCAGAGCCAGGCGGTCAAACTGCTCGCCATGTTCCAGAGCTACACCAGCATGGGCCGGCCCTTCACCCCCACCCGGACGGTCACCGACCCCGCCGCCGTCATGGCGGCCGCCGTCCGCCACTGGGCCACCACCCGGCCCCGCCTGGCCCTCGCCACACCCCAGCCGTGGACATTGATCGACGACAGCGCCGACAGCGCCCAGCCGGTCGGGGTGTGACGGCGGGCCAACCGTCAGGACCCCCCTCTTGGTCGAACATACGTGCGATACGCTGCCCACAGCTCGGCAGGAGGCAGCCGTGCGCACGACAGCAAGGGGGCCCACGCATGCCGGACAGTGACCTGAAGCAGCAACTCGCCGCACGCTTCGTCGAGGTCAACGGCGTCCATCCGATGACGGAGGCCGACGACGCCTACGTCAGCGGGCAGTTCATCGCCCTGGAGGAGCTGTGCGCAGCCCCGGGGCACTCCGCCGACGCGACCCGCCGGCTAATGCTGGCGGGCCTGCTGCCGCTGCCGGGGTACCTGCGTTCGGACGGCGCGGAGATGGTGCCGTCGGACCTGTTCGCACTCGCCGAGGAGGCGGGCGGGACGGACCGGCTGGAGGCCTGGTTCGTCGGCCACTGGGCGGATCAGGAGGCCGGGCGGGAGGAGTGGTCGGCCTACCTGAGCGGGCAGTACGTGTGCCTGCACTCGGTGACGCCCGCGACCATCCGGCGCAAGGGCGCGCTGACGGCCGCGATCAGCGCAGCACCCGACGAGTCCGACGCGGGGTCCGCGCCGTGGTCGTCGCGGCTGCACGCGCTGATCGACGAACTGGACGCGCTGGAGCCGGCGTTCACCGCCTACGACCGTCTGCGCTTCGGCGGCCCGACCTCCCGCGACATCTGCATCGACGGGATGCGGGAGCGCTTCCCGCGCCCGGCGCAGCACCGGTAGTCCAGCAGCCGGGGGCGGGCGGCCGCGACCGCCGCCGCCCGCCCCTGCTGGCTGCTGCTGATCACGCTTCGGCGGCCCTCAGCCGTTCGAGGCCGTCCAGCAGCAGGTCCAGGGCGAATTCGAACTCCACCTGGTCGTCGCAGGCGCCCACGGTCGAGGCCGCGTCATGTCCGGCCGCCGCCCCGGCGATCTCCGCGATGTGCGGGTAGGCGCGTGCCAGTTGCCGGACGAACGCGGGATCGGGGGCCGCGCCGGTGTCGTCGAACAGCTCCTGGCTGAAGCCGAGCAGCCGGCTGCCCATCGCGTGCATCGCGTGGTGCGTGAGGGCGACGGAGAAGCCTCCCGCCCTGAACATGCCGGCCATCGAGTCGAGGTAGCCGAGCAGCGCCGGGGGCGGAGCGGTACGCGACTCGATCACGCGGGCCGCCCAGGGGTGCCGGCGCAGCGCCCGGCGAGCGCCGAGAATGCGCGCCCGCATCGCGCTCTTCCATTCGCCCGCACCCGGCGGCCCGATCTCGGCGACGACGAGATCCACCATGCCGTCGAGGAGTTCGTCCTTGTTGGCGACGTGCTTGTAGAGCGCCATCGGCACCACGCCCAGTTCCTGGGCGAGTTTGCGCATGCTCAGCACGTCCGTTCCGGCGGCGTCGGCGAGCGACACCGCTGCTTCCAGGACCCGTTGCCGGCTCAGTGGGGTCCGGCGCTCCCCGTCCGTTGGCTGGTTCACCTTGACGAGTGTACGGAGTACACCTATGGTGTGCCAAGGTGTACGCCGTACACCTTGGCGGACAAGGGGAGGGCCCGGATGAACACGGACCGACAGACGGACAGACGGACGGACCGGCGCAACAGCGTGGCCGCGGGAGTGCTGTTCCTGATCACCGAAGTGACCGCGATGGCCGGGCTGGCGCTGTACCGGCCCCTGCTCAGCGGCTCGGACTACGTCCTCGGCGCGGGCGCCGACGGCCGGGTGCTGCTCGGCGCCCTGTGCGAAGTGGCGCTGGCGCTCGCGGTGGTGGGCACCGGGGTGATGCTCTTCCCCATCCTGCGCCGGCAGCACGAGGGGATCGCCCTCGGCTACGTCTGCGTCCGGCTGCTGGAGGCGGTCGTGATCGTCCTCGGACTGGTCAGCCTGCTAGCGGTGGTGACGCTGCACCGGGACGCGGCGGCGCACGGCACCGACGCCCAGCCCTTGGCGGCGGCGGCCCGCGCCCTCGTCGCGGTCCACGACTGGACCTTCTTGCTCGGCCCCAACCTGGTCCTCGGCGTCAACACCCTCCTGCTGGCCGCACTCCTCCACCGCTCCCGGGTCATACCGCGGGCGATCACCGTCCTGGGACTGATCGGCGGACCGCTGATCTGCGCCTCGGCGGTGGCCGTCCTGTTCGGCCTCTACGGTCAGCTCTCCGGCCCGGGTACGGCCGCGGCCCTGCCGGTCTTCGCCTGGGAGGTGTCCCTCGCCCTCTGGCTCATCATCCGCGGCTTCCGCACCCCCGCCACCGCCCCGACGACCGCCCCCCGGCAGCTGGCCGACGCACCGGCACTCCGCTGACCGCGCGAACGTGAGCGCCCGGCCGACCGAAGCCCACCCCGGGCATCGGCGGCCGGCGGCGCCGTTGCGCAGCACCGCAGCAACGACCGGCGGGCTCTCGTACCGCTCCGGCCACTCCGGCGTTTCGAGCAGAGCGGCCGGTCACCCGGTCGCCCGGTCGGCCAACGAGGTTGCCGCGAGACGAGACCGCCCCGGCGGTGGAGGCCGTGTCAGCAGCCCCTTGTTGCATGGCCTCGCGACCGTCCATGAGGTGATCAAGCAGCTGCGAGCCAGAAACCGTACGCGCCCACCAGGCGATGGCCATGCTGGACGCCACCCTGCGCCGACACACCCTGCCGCCCGGATCCGGCGGGGAGAGCAGGTGGCCACGGACTCCTGCCGTGTTCCTGGCCTGCGAGCCGCCACACCCGCCGGGCGACCGGCCTTTGCGCGGGCCGATCAGCGAGCAGCCCGGAAGGTCGGCACTGCGTCACAGCTCAGTGCCCCGTTGCTTCCCCCGCCCGCCCACGCTCCTTCAGCTGGCCCAGCGAATCCACGTACTTGAGCATCAGGCGTGCGAACTCCAGCCGGTCACGTTCGACCCAGTCGGCGGTGATGTACTCGAACGCGGCGCGCTGGTGACGGCGGAAGCGGGCCATCAACTCGGCACCCTCGGGACTGAGGTGGAGGACGGTACGGCGGCCGTCCTGCTGGGAGGCGGCTCGGAGCAGGTAGCCGGCCTTGATGTTGTCGGTGACCATCCGGCTCGCGACCGAGGGGTCGACGCCGAGGAGCTCGGCCACGGCGCCGACGGTGATCTCCTTCTCGGAGTCGCGGGTGTGCTCCGCGACGAGACCGAGTACCAGGGTGCGACTCAGGTCTTTGGCCGAGATCGGGTTCTCGACCTCCAGCAGTGAGGTGCGGCGCAGCTTTCCGAACGCCGGGCCCACCGCGTTCAGCAGTTCCTCGGCCGTCAGCTCCTCGGCCAACCGCGGTTCGTGCGGCGCGTCGTTCGTCGTCATGCATCCATCGTAGTATCCGTGACCCCGAGAAGGCATGTGTTGACATGAAACTATGTGCATGCAAGCATGCATGTGTCTATTGCAACATTGCGTACCAGCATCATGACTCTCGGGGGTTTCCATGACCGTTCTCATCACCGGCGCCCGCGGCAAGGTCGGCCAGGCCGTCACGAGCCGCCTGCACACCGCCGGCCTGCCCGTCCGCGCCGCCAGCGCCAACCCGACCGAACTGACCGTCCCCACCGGCGTCGAGGTCGCCGAGCTGGTCCTCGACCTGCCGGAAACCTTCCCGGCCGCGCTCGATGGCGTACGCCAGGTCTTCCTCTACCCACAGCCCGAGGGCATCGACGCCTTCATCGAGACCGCCCGGGCCGCCGGCGTCGAGCACATCGTCCTGCTCTCCTCCTCCTCGGTCCTGGCGCCCGACGCCGAGACCAACCCGCTCGCCACTCACAACCTGCGCGTCGAGCGCGCCCTCACCGCCTCCGGCCTGCCCTGCACCCTCCTGCGTGCGGACGCCTTCGCCAGCAATGCCCTCGGCTGGTCCCACCTCATCCGCCAGAGCCTGCCGGTCCAGCTCGCCTACCCCGACGCGCACCTCGCGCCCATCCACCCGGCGGACATCGCCGACATCGCAGCCGAGGCGCTGACCGGCACCGCCCTCAGCGGGCGCGCCGTCACCCTCACCGGCGGCCAGTCCCTCACCTTCCGCGAACAGCTCGCCATGCTGTCCGGTGTCCTGGACCGCGACATCACCATCGAGACGATCACCCACGCCGAGGCCGAGCAGCAGATGCGCCGCTTCATGCCCGCTTCCATGGCAGGCTCGCTCCTCACCCTGTGGGCCGCCGCATGCGCCGGCCCAGCGCCGATCGCCGACACCACCCGCACCCTGCTCGGCAGGCCCGAGCGCAGCTTCCACCAGTGGGCGACCGAGAACGCCACCGCATTCACCGCCCACTGACCCAGTCGACTCAGCATCTGAAGAAGCATCACCACGAAGCCCATCGGCTGCTGGCACAACCACATCGGCAAGGCCCGCACTTCACCGTCGGCGGCCTCCCTGATGTCCCGTGGTCGCCGGCCCCCGCCCCTGCCGGACGGGCTCCGCCGGTCCTGATGGCCCACAGCGCGGCAACCAGGAGAAGCACCCGGCGATGTCCGGCCGCGGACGGGCCTACGACGAGGCCGAGCTCGCCGAACTGCCGGCCCCGGGCGGCGGGCGAGCCGGAGGGCCCGCCGTCGTACGCCTGGCCCTGCGGCTCGCCGCGCCCGAGTACCTGGCCCTCGCCTCGCAGGGCTGAGGTCACGTCAGGGAGCTTCTGTAGGTGCCTCATCGGTCCCACGGGCGGTGCTGTCACTGCCGCGGAATTGTCCTGTCCCGGGCGGCGGCCGCCGGGTAGAGTGCGTCGCCGTGTCCCGTACCGTGCACCACGTCACTTACTCGGCCGCCACGAAGCGGCTCCCGGAAGGGCGTCCCCCCGCCGGGCCGGTCACCTCCTGGTGGCGCGTGATCACCGCGCGGGACCTGCGCTACCCCGCCGCGGCCGCGGACGCCGCCGGGACGGCCGGGAGCCGCCGGATCCCCGCCGAGGTACGCCGCCACGTCGTCGTGCGCGAGCTCGTCCACGCGGACACGCACGATTCGACCGCCACCGACCGGCGGATCCACGAACGGCGCGCCCGGGCCGCCGAGCGCGCCGCCCTGCACCGGGCCCTCGACGCGGCGGCCGCCGCGCCGTACGACGACAGTGACGACACCGTGGTACCGCCGACCCGGCACCGGCACCGGGTCCGCTGGGAGGCGTAGATCCCTCGCCCGGTGCCCCTGGCGCGACGTTAACGGTTGCTAACATGGCCCTGCGCCCCGCCCGGGAGCGCCGTGCTCCGAGGCAGCGAAGACGAGGAAGCCATGGCCGCCGAGCTTGAGGTCACCTACCAGGGGACCGTGTACCCGTGGCACTGCGACCACATGGGACACATGAACGTCATGTGGTACGTCGGCAAGTTCGACGAGGCGACCTGGCACCTCCTCGCGGGCCTCGGCATCACGCCCAGCTACCTGCGCGACCGCAACCGCGGCATGGTCGCGGTCGACCAGCGGATCTCGTACCGGCAGGAGGTGCGGGCGGGCGACCTGGTCATGGTTCGCTCGGCGGTTCTCGAGGTGCGCAGCAAGGTGATCCGTTTCGTCCACCGGATGGAGAACGCGGAGACCGGCGAGGTCGTGGCCGTCACGGTGCTGACCGGGGTGCATCTCGACCGGGAGACCCGGCGTTCCTGTGATCTGCCCCAGGAGCAGCTGGCCCGCGCGCGCAAGGCGCTGACCGACTACGACCCGGGCATCTGACCTCAGGGCTGGCCGGACGTCGGCCGCTCAGGGGGCGGCGCGGACCCGTCGCTCGCCCGTTCGGGGGATCCGGATTGCTTCTCACCTCCTCGGTGAGTGAATCGGTGGAGGATCCGGCGGAGGATTCGGGACCAGGGGCGCACGCTCCCGCGCCGCCGCCCGGGTGAAAGAAGGCACCGCATGCACCGGTTCCACCGGAACGAGGCCGGTCGGACCGAGGCTGGCCGGAGCGGGAATCCGGCCTGGACCCCGGCGTCGCCGCTCTCCGCGGAGCAGTTGCGGCGGCTCGCGGCGCACGGGTCGGAACACCACGCCGCCGCGGACGAGGTGCTCTTCGCGGCGGGCGACGCGGCCTACGACTTCTTCGTCGTCCTCGAAGGCGCGGCGGACGTCGTGGAGCGGTTCGGCGAGCCGGACGAGCGCCTGATCGCGTCGTACGGGCCGGCTGAGTTCCTGGGCGAGCTCGACATGCTGACGGGCGAACGGGCGCGGTTCACCGGTGTGACGAGCGGCCCCGGCCGGGTGCTCCGGGTCCCGCTGGACCGGATCCGCACGCTGGTGTCCCAGGACGCCGACCTCAGTGAGCACATCCTGCGGACGTTCCTCGCGCGCCGGGCGAACCTGGTGCGCAAGGGTGCCGGGCTGACGCTGATCGGCTCGCGGTACGACGAGCGGTGCCGGGCGCTCATGCTGGCGTTCTCGGCCAACCGGATGGGCGTGACCTGGATCGATCTGGAGGAGCAGCCCGACGCCGAGGCGCTGTTGCGGGAGCTGCGGGTGCCCGTGGCGGACCTTCCGATCGTGCTGGTGCCCGGCCGGCCGCTGCTGCGCAATCCGCTGCCGGCCGATGTCGCCGCCGAGTTCGGGGAGCCGCCGGCCGGCGCGGGTGACGACGGCGGCCGGGACTCCTGTGACCTGCTGGTGGTCGGCGGCGGCCCGGGCGGACTGGCGGCGGCGGTGTACGGGGCGTCGGAGGGGCTGCGGACCGTGCTCCTCGATGCGGCCGCGTTCGGCGGGCAGGCGGGCACGTCGTCGAGGATCGAGAACTACCTCGGGTTCCCGGCCGGGCTCTCCGGCGCCGAGCTGGCCGCCCGCGGGGTGATCCAGGCGGCGAAGTTCGGGGTCGGTCTGCACCGCAACGCCCGCGCCACCGCTTTCGCGAGCGACCGGGGCCTGCACACCGTCACCTGCGAGGACGGACGGTCGTTCAGCGCGCGTGACGTCATCGTCGCCACCGGGGCCCGCTACCGGCGGCTTACCGTCCCCGGCGTCGAGGCCTGGGAGGGCAACGGAGTCCACTACGCGGCCACGGTCGCCGAGGCCGCGAACGCGGCCGGGCGGCCGGTCGCGGTGATCGGCGGCGCGAACTCGGCGGGCCAGGCGGCCGTGTTCCTGGCCCGGACCTCCGATCCGGTGCACCTGCTGGTCCGCGGCGAGGACCTCGAGCACTCCATGTCGCGGTACCTGATCGACGCCATCGCCTCGAACCCGAGGATCCGGGTACGGCTGCGCACGGAAGCCGTCGGCCTCACGGCGGACTCCGCGATCACCGGCCTGGAGGTCGTCGACCGTGCCACGGGCCGGCGCTCCGCGCTTGCGGTCGCCGCGGTCTTCGTGTTCATCGGGGCGACCCCTTGCACGGACTGGCTGGACGGCCAACTGTCCACGGATGAAAAGGGTTTCGTCCTGGCCGGGCACGACCTGGACACCGGCCTGACGGACCGTCGCGCACCGCTGCCGTTCGAGACGAGCGTCCCCGGTGTGTTCTGCGTCGGCGACGTGCGGAGCGGAAGCGTCAAGCGCGTCGCGACGGCAGTCGGTGAGGGCTCCGCGGCGGTCCGGCTGGTCTTCGACCGACGCCGGGCCGACGGGACGGGACTCCTGTGCCCGTAGCCGTTCGTCCGGCGCTGTACGGCGGCAGCGGTCCGATCCGGCGCTCTCCTGTCGTCGCTCAGTACCCGGCGAGCCAGCCGACCTTGCGGAGAGTCGGGACCAGCCGGGTGAGGACGTACGCGAGGACGGGGGTGTAGGTGTCGTCGACGTCGAAGTGAATCTCGTGCTCACCCCGACCGGGCTCGCCGGAGAGGGGATCGAGCGGGGAAGCCAGGCGGACACCCGCGGCACCGAGAAGCTGCGCGAACCAGGCCGCGTTGCAGGCGGTGACGAGCTCCTGAACGGTGAGGGACCGTCGTCGGCGCGGCCGATCCCGGCCGTCCTCCGGGACGGCGAGGTAGGCCAGGATCCGGCGCCGGTCGGCGTTCACCGGATGGATGCCGGCCCGCTCGCGATTGAACAGCTGGGTGAGACGGGCCGGCATCTCCGGGAGCGTCTCGGTGCGGTGCAGGACGACATCGCGCTCCCCGTTGGTCCATGACGTGTCGCGGATGACGAGCGAGGGCCGACCGGGTATCTCCAGATCCCAGCACGTCACCGAGCCCGCGCTCGTCTCACCACTGCAAGTTCGACCTTCGACGAAGAGTTGATCTGGGTGTTCCGCGAGCGTGAAGACCATGGGCAGACGGCCATCTCCGGGTTGCTGGTCGCTGATCGCTGTGAGGTGGTTGATCGTACTGCGCAGGCCCTAACCACCAACCCCGCTCCCGGAACACGGTCGGAAGAGGTCAGGATCGAGATCAGAACCGACGCTTCGAGCGCCATAACGCTCTTGCTTCGCTCGCCTGCAGCCTGACCTGCGGACGGGACCGCGGCGCCGACGGCAGCCGGCCTCTATGACCTACCGGGCCAGGAACCTCACGATCGCGCGTCTCAGCGCGGGCGGCACATCGGCCAACTCCGAGACGATCAGGCAGACCTCCCACCGGAGTTCGGGGAACTCGTCCCAGATCCCCGTGGATACGAGCGGCGGCCCCGGGGCGGGCTCAGGGGTGGACGGCGCGGACGTGGGCGGCGGAGAGGTGGAGTTCGTACGGCAGGCAGCAGTCGGAGGAGAGGGTCGCGACGAGGGTTCCGCAGGCGCACAGCTGGTTCATACCGCCGTCCGGGGTCGCGCCCGCAGCAGGCGGCCGAGGCGTGCCTCAGTTCCAGGCCGCGGGCGTCGTCCGGGTTGATGACGATGTTGCCTCGCGGGCCCTGCGACACCAGCGGCTCGCCGTCGGCGTTCCAGCGGCCGCCGTGGCGTGGCATCACCGGCCCGGGTACCTCGGCGACCACCAGGGGCGCGCCGTACGGCTCCGTCTCGATCGCGTAGTGGCCGGACGGCACGGTCGAGGGCGAGGGGCCTGGTTCGTCGGCCTCCCACCAGGCGTAGTACGGCGCCTCGGGGACCGCCGGCATCCGTAGGAGCGGCCGCGTCAGCGGGGCGCCGCAGGTGGCGCAGCCGAACGCCAGCGGTCCGTCGGCCTGCCCGTGTTCCGGACCGCCGCCGTGCCCCCGCTCCCGCCGTTCGTCCATCCGGCGACAGTACGCGGCGCAGTCCCCCACCGCGCTGCCGCCCCCGCCCGGGACCGGGCCGGCGGCGGGATCTACCGGGCGAGGCCCGCCTCGCGGTCCGCGGCCGCGATCTGGTCGTGGAAGCGCCGGTGGACCCAGCGGCGCTCGCCGAGGATCTGCAGCTGCCCCCATCGGCCGGTGACCGGGCCGAGCCGGGTGTGGCGCGGCATCGTGCCCGCGAGCCGCCGCGGGCTCGCGCCGCCGGACAGCTTGCTGCTCTCCAGTACGTAGATGGCGTCCCGGGTGACCGCCACACAGCGGTAGGTGTTCCGGAAGATCGTCAGGCCGGTGAGGTAGGTGACGACGAAGAACCAGAAGTTCGGCGCGCTCTGGCAGATGAACGCCTGCCGGATCTCGCTTCCTGCGGGCAGGAACGGTGCCGAGCGCCGCACCAGGTCCGGCCGCGGTTGTGCGTCGCGCCGCCCGCTCTCCCCCGTGGTCATACCGTCGTACGTTCCCAGCCGCACAGCTCCGTACGCGCCAGACCGTCACGGGGCGACGGCAACCTGGCGGCCGCCCGGCGGCGGGGCGGGCGGGGCCCGCCCCGGCCGGTGCCGCGTCCTACAGGGACTTCGCGGCGTCGCGGATCACGTCGAGGACGAAGTCCGGGTGGGACAGCATCGGGACGTGGCTGCTGTCGACGTCGTAGGTCTTCGCGCCCATCCGCTCGGCCGCGAAACGCTCGAGATCGGGGTTCACCGTGCGGTCGTTGTTGGCGACGATGTACCAGCTGGGCTTCGTGCGCCAGGCGGTACCCGGGACCTGCTGGTCGAACAGGTCCGCGACCGGCACCGCGCCCGTCGCCAGCACCAGCTTCTGCTCGGCCTCCGGGAGGTCCCCGCAGAAGTCCGGGACACCCGAGGCCTTCAGCCACAACCGCCCGTCCGCGACCTCGAGGTGCTGGAAGACCGGGGTGGGGGCGAACTGCGCCTGGTGCTGCTGCGAGGTCTCGTCCTCGTCCGGGCCGAGCGCCGCGATGTACACCAGCGCGCCGACCCGGTCGTGGGTGCCCGCCTTGGTGATCAGCGTTCCGCCGTACGAGTGGCCGACGAGCACGATCGGCCCGGGGACGTGGTTGAGCGTGAAGTTCACGCACGCGACGTCGCTCTCCAGGGAGTTGAGGCCGTGCTGCGAGGCGAAGACCTCGTGCCCCTCGGCCTGGAGCGTCGGGATGAGCTTGCCGAAGCACGACCCGTCGGCCCAGAGTCCGTGAGCGAATACGATGCCGGGCTTGCCCGCCATGATGGTTCCTCCTCCGTGAAGACCTGCACGTTGCGCAGCGTCTGCTCTCCCCCCGGAGGCCGGGATCGGCCCGACGCCGATCGTCCCCCAGCTCGCGCCCTGCGGGCCGACGGCGCGCCCCAAGGCCGGGAGATACCCGCACCCGTTCGGCGGCGCCGAGATGCGGGACCGGGCGGAGGGTGGCGGGGTTCGCGGTGACGCGTCGCCAGGTTCTTGGCGGTCTGAGGGGGCGTCGGTGGTGACAAGGAGGTCCACGGCCTCACGCCGACCGGTCACGGCGGGCTGAGCTCCCTCGGGAATGTGATCGCGGCGCCTCGGGCCGCGGCGCTTGCGTGGCCCGCTACCTGCTCGGCTGGCACCGCGTCCGGCAGCGGTGGCAGGCCCCGGCCGGACTGCATGGGCGGAGAGGGCAGGATTCGAACCTGCGCGGGCCCCGGAGGACCCTGCTCGGCCGTTGCCGGCCAGGCACCCGATGAACCGCTCCGGGCACCTCTCCCAGTCCCGGGATCCCCTTTCCTCGAAGCTCCCTGACGTGTCTTCAGCCTCCACCACCCGCCTGACCGCACGCTGACCCCCCACTGATCCGCACTGGCCCCCCCGCCCGAACGGACGCCCTACCTCACGGCACACTGGGCGGATGACCTCCTCCTCGCTGCCCCTCCCCACCCCGCCGGAGACCGCCACCAGTCTCGCGGACGCGCTGCGCCGCGCGGCCGCCCGGCTGGGCCTCGACCTCCCCGCGCCGGAGGAGAACTGGGAGCGCAGGGCGGAGTACGGCGCCGCCGGGGACCGCCGCGTGATCGTGCGCGACCTCCAGGACGAGCGTGGCTACTGGGTGCACTGTCGTCTGCGGGACGCCTGGCTCGCCTCCGGAGCCGCTCCGGACCTGGACGCCGTGGTCAGGTGCGCAGCCGCCTGGTCGAGCGGGGCCGGCCTCGAGGCGACCCGGGCCGCTGCCCCGTTCATCGGGTTCGGGGAGTGGGCCCTCGCCCACGAGCGCGAGCCGCTCGACCCGGTCGAGCTGGCGTGGTGGCACCTGATCGACTCGGTCCGCCGGTCCCCGTTCGCGTGGGACCGCGGCCCGCACGCCCTCGGTCGCCTCGCGCTCCTGGAGGCGGCGCACGCCCGGCCGGAACTCCGTCGGCTCAGGCCGGTCACCAGCCACTACATCCTCTGGTTCTCCTCCAGCACCGAGCTCCCGTACGTCCGGGTCGGGTACTCGATCGAGCCGCTCCGCGACGGGCGGTACCTCGTACGGGACCGGGGCGAGGCCGTCGCCCACACCGGCACTCCCGAGGAAGCGGTCGCTCTCGCGGTGGCTTCGCTCCCCCAGGGCACCGGCCCGGCCCGCTGACCCTCCCCCACAGCGCGTCACGCCGAACGCCGGGGCGCGGCAAGCCGAGTGCCGGAGTGCGGCGAAACGGGGCGGAGTGTCGGTGTCCCCGCCTAGCGTGGGGTGCTCGGGCGGGAAGTCGGGGCTGAGGGGTGGGGATGGGCAACCACATCAGTGGCGGGGTGTTCTTCGGGACGGTGATCCAGGGGCAGCGGATCCAGCTCACGCTGCCGCGGGAAATCACGCCCGCGCTGAGCGGGCTGCCGGACCGGACCCCGTCGTTCGCCGGGCGTGAGGAAGAACTGGCGCGGATCGTCGGGGAGTTGGAAGACCACCCGGTGGTGACGATCGTCGGTATGCCCGGGGTCGGGAAGACCGAGCTGGCGGTCCAGGCCGCCTGGCGGGCGTGGAAGGACGAGGGCCGGTTCCCCGGCGGCGTGCTGATCATCGATCTGCAGGGCTACAACGACCGGCTGCGGCTCCCGGTCGAGCGGGCACTCACCCAGCTGCTGGGCGCGCTCGGCGTGCCGGACGACGACCACCTGCCGAAGGACGCGCAGGGACTGACCAGGCTCTACCGCTCGGTGCTCGCCGCGTACGCCGAGCAGGAGCGCCGGCTGCTCGTCGTGGTGGACAACACCTCGGGCGAGGAGCAGGCCCGGCCGCTGCTGCCGACCGGCGGGTACCACGCCGCGCTGGTGACCTCGCGGCACAGCCTGGTGCTCGGCGAGGCCCGGACGGTGCTGCGCCCGCTGCCGGCGGATGCGGCCGTCGAGCTGGTGCGGCGAGTGCTCGGCGAGGCCGACGGGCGGTCCTCGGGGACCGCGTCTCGGCCGAGCGGATCGCCGATCTGTGCGGCCACCTGCCGCTCGCGCTGTGGATCTCGGCGGCCCTGCTGGCCGACCTCCCCGTGATGCCGCTGGCCGCGTTCGCCGTCCAGCTGGCCGAGGCGCACCACCGGCTCGACACGCTGTCCCGGGAGGACCGTACCGTCCGTGCCGCCTTCGACCTCTCGTACCAGCGGCTCCGGCCCGAACAGGCGAGGCTGTTCCGGCTGTTGGCGCTCAACGCCGGGCCGGACGTCTCCACCGAGGCGGCCGGCCGGCTGGCGGACGCGGTGGCGGACCGGTGGCTGGAGTCGCTGGCCCGGGCGCACCTGATCGAGGCTCCGCGGTGGGGCCGCTGGCGCTTCCACGACCTGGTGCGCATCTACGCGGAGGAGCTGGCCGCGGCCGACGCGGGCGAGGACCTCGCCGAGGCGGAGCAGCGGCTCAACGCCTACTACGTGGAGACGGCCGCGGCGGCCGCGCTCAACCTCAACGACCTCGTCGCGCTGAGCAACGACGGTCCGCTGTCCCGGTACGTGGGCAGCCTGGACGGCGGGATCGCCTGGCTGGACGACGAGTACGCCAATCTGCTGGCCACCACCGTGCGGGCGCAGGCCGCCGGGCACCAGGGGCTCTCGGCCGTCATGCCCACCGTGGTGGGCGGCTACCTGCGGCTGCGGCGGGTCCTGCCGCAGTGGACCGCGATACTGCAGCGGTCGGTGTCGGACAGTGCGGCGCTCGGTGACGCGGAGCTGACCGGGGTGGTCCTCGACCTCCTCGGTCTCGCCCTCCAGGAGGAGGGCCGCCTGGCGGAGGCGGAGGCCGCGGCGCGGCGGGCAGCGAAGTGCTTCCGGAAGGCGCGGGAGAAGTTCCGGGAGAACGTCGCGCTGGGGCATCTCGGCAGGGCGCTCGCCCGTCAGGGCCGCTACGAGGAGGCCGTCGAGATCCTCCGGCCGGCCGTGGACCGCCTGGCCGGCGAGGGCGGGAGGATGCCCAGCCGGGCGCACGCGCTGAAGGACCTCGGCGAGGTGCTGCTGCAGTTGGGGCGGTACCAGGAGGCCGCCGAGTTCAGTGCGGAGGCCGCGAACTGCTTCTGGCAGCCGATCGGGGACGAGATCTCGGAGGCGGAGGCCCGGCTGACCGAGGGCACGGCGCTGCTCGCGCTCGGCGATCCGCTGATGAGTACGGTGGCGTTCCAGCGGGCTGGCGAGCTGTTCCGCCCGCCCGAGATCCTGGTGGGGCTGGCCGCCACGCTGAACGGCTACGGCTGCGCGCTGTGGCAGCTCGGCCACCGGGACCGGGCGGTCGAGCTGCTGCGCGAGGCGGTCGGCCTCGCGGAGGAGGCGGGCGATGCCGGTCTGCGGGCCGATGTCGTCGGCAACCTGGCCGAGGCGTACACGGTCCTCGGCCTGACGGATGAGGCGGCACGGCTGGCCCCGCCGCACCCGCCGCACCCCGCGCCCGCCCTTCCGCGACCGCCCGGGGCCCCGGCGTCCGCTCCTGCCGAGGGCACCGGTTGGTGGCGCCGCCGCGGGTGGCCTTCCCGCCGCCGCTGAGCGGAACGCCCTCGGTGCCGCGGCGCGGGCGGTTCGGCCGTCAGCGGCCGAGTGCTCGGCGGAGCGTCAGTCCGTGGTGGTGGCGCAGTCGGCGCAGCTCCCACCAGGACAGGGCCGTGACGGTGACGGGCGCCCCGAGGATGAACGCCATCCGGGCGCCCGCCGGGACCTGGGGGTAGGCACCCGTGGTCAGGTCGAGCAGCGCCATCTCCCACACCAGGACCCCGGCGAGGACCGGCGGCACCACCTCGTGGATGTCGGCGGTACGGAAGACGTGGACGAGCGAGAGGCCGATGCCGTAGAGGGCGAAGCAGACCGACCACGCGAACAGGACCCCGATGGCGATCTTCCCGGGCAGCCCGACGGCGTCCCGCAGCCCGGCCAGTTCCGGTGCCATCGCGAGGGCGGAGGTGCCCATGGAGCCCATGATGGCCGCCACCGCGCCGATCGGGCGCAGGACGCGTCGCAGGTAGACCCGCCGAAGCCCGCCCCGCGCGGCCGCCACGAAGGCGCCGACCACCACGGGGAAGGTGCAGACCAGAACCAGGACGCTGGTCCAGCTCTGGTCGAGGCGGTCGTCCGCCGCGGCTTTGACGTCGTCCGCGCTGACGACGGCGTTGTAGGTGACCATGAGGCCGACCCATGCGGCGACCCCGAGCACGGTCCGCCACAGCTGGAGCCTGCGGACCGCCGGGTCGTCCACGA
The DNA here is from genome assembly GCF_040651175.1 of Kitasatospora sp. NPDC048540. NCBI lineage: Bacteria > Bacillati > Actinomycetota > Actinomycetes > Kitasatosporales > Streptomycetaceae > Kitasatospora > Kitasatospora sp. NPDC048540. Next base: position 16,976 of record NZ_JBEZIR010000030.1, on the reverse strand, counting down.
CGCCGGGGCGTGAGGGACGGAAGGCCTGCCGGGCGGCGTAGAACGGGTTGCGGATGCCCCGCAGGATCTTCCTCGCCCGTGACGGCTCGACAGGCGGCGGCGGAACCGGAGGACCCGGCGGGCCCGGTGGATAGGGCTGCGCGTACGGGTACCCCTGCGGCGGGACCGGCGGTCCGTACGGGTGGCCGTGCGGCGGTCCGTACCCGGGCGGCGGAGGGTACGGCGTCCCAGGCGGCGGAGCGTACCCGGGCCCCGGCGGTGGGACCGCGGCGCCGGGGCCGGGCCACCCCGCCGGTGGCCGGGCGCCGCCCGCGCCACCTCCCTGATCGCCGTAACCGCCGTACCCGCCCCCGCCGTAGCCGCTCACGCCGCGTACCCCCGCTGTCCTGCACCGTCGATGCCACGCATGGTAGTCGGACGCGAACCGACGGCGCGCGGATCCGCCGCCTCCGCCGCCCGATCGGGTTCTTGATCCTCGGTCAGTCCCACCAGAACGACCACTGGTGGGAGCCCACCAGCTGTTCGGCGTAGGCGGTGAGGGTGCCGGTGCCCTGGAGGACCAGGTCAGGGCAGAAGGCGGTGTGCTCGGCGGCCACCGGGAGCGCGTCGGCGAGCGTGGCGGGCGGCACCGGAACGCTCAACTGCAGGGTGTCGAAGCCGACTTCGACCACCTGGGCGCCGAACCGGCGCTCCCAGTCGGCGAGCACGGCGGCGATCTTCCCGGTGTCGCCCTCATGGTTGAGCGGGCCGCCCCATCCGCACACGGCCAGCGCGTGCGCACCGCTGCGGGCCGGGATCAGGCCGAGCCGGACCTCCTTGACGGACTGCAGCACATCGGCCAGACCACGCGCCTCGGCGTCCGCCGCGCCGTCGGGCACGACCACGGCGGGGGCGGCACCGGGCCAGGCCGGGCCGTAGGGGGCCAGGGCGTCGGCGTGCTCGGACTCGTCCCGGTAGCCCTCGTCGTCGTCCTCCCCTCCCCCCTCCCACCAGGTGCGCAGCAGGGCGGCCGGGTCGTAGAGGTCGGGCTCGGAGGCGTAGCCGGGGTCCAGTTCGCCGGACAGCCAGGGGCGGAACTCGGGACCGGCCTCCAGCGGCTCGAGCAGCAGCGGCCACAGGCCGGTCTCCGGGTGCGCGCGGTGCAGTTGCGCCCACAGTCCGGGGGTGGCGGGAGCGTCGCTGATCCACAGCAGCGGCTCCGGATCGTCTGCGTCCGCGCCGACAAGGCGTCCGGGCGGCAGGGGGACGGGCAGTACCGCGAGGGCGCGGGCGAGGTCCAGGGGCTGGGTCATGCGAGCACGGTAGGGGCGGGGTCCGACAGCGGGTGGCCGTACGGCGGGGGCCGCTCCCCGCGGGTGCCCGGCGCTCGGGGCACCCGCGGGGAGCAGCCGGGGCTCAGGCGGTGCCGAGCGCGCCGCGCAGGACGTTGACGGCCTGGGTGATGGCGGCCTCGGCGGCCTGGGTGCCGCGCAGGGCGTTGAGCATCACGAAGTCGTGGATGATGCCCTGGTAGCGGGTGGCGATGACCGGGACGCCGGCGGCGCGGAGGTTGGCGGCGTAGGCCTCGCCCTCGTCACGCAGGACGTCGGCCTCGGCGGTGATGACGAGGGCGGGGGGCAGGCCGGTGAGCTGCTCGGTGGTGGCGCGCAGCGGGCTGGCGGTGATCCGGGCGCGCTGGTCGGGGTCGGTGGTGTACTGGTCCCAGAACCACTGCATGGCGTCGCGGCGCAGGAAGTAGCCCTCGGCGAACTGGTGGTAGGACGGCGTGTCGAAGGCGGCGTCGGTGACCGGGTAGAACAGCACCTGCTGGACGAGCGGGACGTCGCCGCGTTCCTTGGCCATCAGGGTGAGTGCGGCGGTCATGTTGCCGCCGACGCTGTCCCCGGCGACGGCGATGCGGCCGGCGTCCAGGCCGTTGGCGGCGCCGTCGGTGACGATCCAGCGGGCGACGGCGTAGTTCTGCTCGATGGCGACCGGGTAGCGGGCCTCGGGCGACAGGTCGTACTCGGGGAAGACGACGGCCGCGCGGGCGCCGGTGGCGAGTTCGCGGACCAGGCGGTCGTGGGTGTGGGCGTTGCCGAAGACCCAGCCGGCGCCGTGGATGTAGATGATCACGGGCAGGGTTCCGGTGGCGCCGGCCGGCTTGACGATGCGGGCGCGGACGCTGCCGGTCGGGCCGCCGGGGACGGTGATCCACTCCTCGTCGACGGCGGGCTTGCCGCTCTCGCCGGACTGGACCTCGTCGACGGCCTTGCGGCCCTCGGCCGGCGGGATCTGGAACAGGTAGGGCGGGTTGGCGGTGGCTGCGGCGAACTCGGCCGCGGCGGTCTCCAGGACCGGGGTGGCGGGGGTGTGGTCGGACATGACGGTCTCCATCCTCCGGGCGGTGCGGGCCGGTTGCCCACGGCCAGAAGACTATGGCGCGATTACATTGTGCGCAAGGTACTTGCGCGCGTTGAAATCGTGCCACCGGTGGTCTACCCTCGGGGGCGTGCACCGGCGCGAACGCGCACGGCGCCCGCGCCGCGAGGAGGAGGACCCGATGAACGGCCAGGAGAGCACCCCCGAGCCGCAGTTCTCACCCCTCGTCGACGACCAGCTCTGCTTCGCCCTGTACGCGGCCTCCCGGGCCGTGACCGCCCGCTACCGGCCACTCCTGGAGCCGCTCGGGCTGACCTACCCGCAGTACCTGGTGCTGCTGGTGCTGTGGCAGGACGACACCGTCCCGATCAAGGACATCGGCTCCGCACTGCAACTGGACTACGGGACGCTCACCCCGCTGATCAAGCGCCTGGAGAGCGCCGGCCTGGTCCGCCGCGAACGCCGGCCCGACGACGAACGCACCGTCCTGGTCAGCCTCACCGGCCAGGGCCGCGACCTGCACACCCGGGCCCGGGGCATCCCGGCGGCGATGGGTGCGGCCATGGGCCTGACACCCACCCAGTTCGCCCAGGCCCGCACCCTGCTCCGGCAGCTGACCGTCAACGTCGCCGACCCCGCGTAGGCGGCACCCCCGCCGGATGTGCGGGGTCAGCGCCCCCGGGCGAGGTCGACCAGCCGGTGCATCCGCTCCGGCGGCAGTGCCGGGTTGGCCGCGGCCGCGAACGCACCGCCCGGCAGGGCGAGCCTGCGCAGCAGTTCACCTGCGGGCAGCCGCGGATCCCGGACCGCCCACATCCCCACCTCCGGGTCGTCGGCAAGGCGCAGCGGCAGCTCCGGTCCGGCCGCCGGGTCGTCCAGCGCGGCGTGGCGCAGCCGGGGGTTGGGGTCGTCCGCGAACCGGGCCAGGCCCGGCCGGGGGAAGTTGGGATGGTGGCGCAGGGCCGACCAGTTCCGGTCCTGCGCGGTGGCGTACAGCTCGACCAGCAGGTCGTGCGGCGCGTCCGGAGAGTGCTCACAGAGGTAGCGCCGCACCCAGGGGTCCTCGTCCGCGGCCAGCTGTGTCACCACGTCCGCGGGCAGGTGCGGCCGACAGGCGAGCGCCCTGCGCAGTCCCACGTGCGGCGACGCCGCGATCCGCCGCGCCGCGGCCGGGTCCTTCGCCCGCTCCTCGACCCAGGAGGGCCATGGTCCGTGGCCCTCCACGGTGTACGCGATCGAGGCCCGCTGCTCCTCGGTCAGGTCCTCCCGCATCGACAGCGCGAGTCTGACCTCGTTCTCCGGGTCCTCGACGAGCCGCAGCGCCAGCGCTGGCGGCACCTCGGGATCGCCGACCGCCTCCTTCCGGACGTACCCGTCCGGGTGGGTCAGCCGTTCCTCGGCGGTGAGCGCCGGCGGCGGGTCGTCGGCACGGAGCAGTGCGGCGATCTTCTCGCGCACCTGCGGAGCGGGGTCGCCGAGCAGCCGCTCCCGTACGGGCCGCGGCAGGCGCTCCCAGAGCTGCGGCCGCAGCACGGCGGCCCGAACACCCGGGTCCTCGTCCGCCAGGAACCGGTCCTCGAGGGTGAGGGGAAGATCCCGGTAGCTGCTGATCATCCGTCTGACCTTCGGGTCGGGGTCCGCCGCCAGGACCTCCACCACCCCCGCCGGGACCCGGCGTCCGAAGTCGGTCAGCAGCGCCGCGTAGACGAACCGCACCCGGGGCTCGGCGTCGTGTGCGAGCCGCGCCAGCTCGTCGACGTCGGCGGTCGGGTTCTCGGCGACGTGCAGCCGGTGTTCCATCCGGGCCGCGGCCGCGGCGACGGCGGTCGACCCGGCGTCCAGCTCACGCCACCGCACCGGCGACATCGGCAACTCCCCGAACTCCAGGAGCCGTTGCAGCACCGGCGCCGGCAGGCCCGGATTGCACGCCAGCCCGCGCAGCCAGGCTGCGGCCACGCCTTCTTCCGATGCGGCCCGCTGCAAGGCCTCGTCCACCCCGTCCACCTGGCCATTCTCCCCCGTGGAGAGCGGTCCACGGGCGGGGATGTCAGTGATCGTTCATATGCTCGCCGACATGTCCGATGCTTTCACGGTCCTGTGGACCCATGACGTGTGCCGTGCCCTGCGCCGGGCGGGCCGGACCGGCGAGCGGCCGCCGGTCGCGTTCAGCGGCGTCCACTCCTCCCTGCCGGCCTGGTCCGGCGCCCGGGCCGGGGACGAGGTGTACGCGGTGCACGTCAACCGGGGTGTCGTGCACGTGGTGAGCCGGATGCGGGTGGTCGACCGCGACCGCGGCGAGTGCTGCGGACCCGCCCCGGCCAGGTGGGACGAGCCGGCGTTCCCCGGGCACGACACCTGGTCGATGCTGGGAGCGGGCGGCTGCGGCGCCGCGCCCGTACACGTGGACGCCACCCCCGTACGCTTCGACGTCCCGATCCCCGGCGACCTCCTGTCCGAGCTCACCTGGCGCAACCGCCGGGGCCACACCCGCGGCCTCAAGTACGTGACGGACGGCCGCCTGGAACGCTCGGTCAGCCTCCAGGGCTTCTACCGCCTCACAACGGAGTCCGCCGCAGATCTGGCGCGGATCACCGACGCGTCCGTGACCCGGTAGACCCGGGCACGCCCGCCCCGGGGTGCGGGCCCGATGGGTGATGTTCGTGCGGGTCGGCGGCCGTCGGCCCGGGGGCCGGGGGCGGGCGGCCGATACTGCGGGGATGAGACCCCTTGGCAGGACCGCGCTGCTGCGCCTCGCAGCGGTCACCGCGCTCGTCACCCTCAGCGTCCCGGTCGGTACCGCCGGCGGGGCGGTGGGCGACGGCGGTCAGCGGCGGCAGTGTGTCAGTTCCCCGCGCCCGGGCGGCGGGCCGGCGCTGGACGTCCTGCGGATCGCGGAACAGGCCAAGGCGGAGATGGACCTCAAGTCGGTGATCCTGCGGGTCACCGTCGACGGCCGGGAGGTGATCACCTCCGCGCTCGGCGAGTCGATGACGGGCGTCCCGGCCGACCCCGCCATGCACTTCCGCAACGGCAACATCGCGATCAGCTACCTGGGCACGGCACTGCTGCGGCTGGTCGACGAGGGCCGGGTCGGCCTCGACGACCCGGTGGCACGCTGGCTGCCCGATCTGGCGGGTGGCGACCGGATCACGCTGCGCATGCTCGGCGCCTCCACCACCGGCCTGGTCGACTACGTCAAGGCCCCCGGCTTCGCCGAGTCGGTGTACGCCGACCCGTTCCGTCAGTGGACCCCCGAGGAGTTGGTGGGGATCTCGACCGGCGCGGACCGGCTGTACGACCCGGGCACCAACTGGAGCTACTCGCACGCCAACTTCGTCCTGCTCGGCGCCGCGCTGGAGAAGATCACCGGGACCCGGCTGGACGTGCTGCTCCAGCGCCTGGTGCTGGACCCGCTCGGACTGCGCGAGACCCGCAACAGCTTCACGCCCGACATCCCGGCGCCCGTCCTGCACGCCTTCACCTCCGACCGCGGGACCTACGAGGAGTCGACCTTCTGGAACCCCTCGTGGACCACCGCCCCCGGCGCGGTGGAGACCACCGACATCTGCGACCTGGCGCGCTCGGCCGGCGGTGTCGGCTCGGGTGAACTGCTGTCCGCGTCGGCCCGGCAGGAGCTGCTGAACCCGGGGACGGTGGGGCTCGGCACGCCGACCGACAGGTGTCCGGCCACGGTGTGCCTGGCGAACTCGGCGGCGACCCACTACGGCATGGGTGTGCTGGTGCTGGGTGACTGGGTCGCCCAGCACCCGTTGTTCTTCGGGTACTCGGCCTCCCAGGACTACCTGCCGTGCGAGCGCCTGTCCATCGCCGTCTCGACCACCCAGGGGCCGGGCGCCCAGGGCGGCCACAGCGCGCACACCATCGCCCAGCGGATCGCCGCCGCGCTCGCCCCGGACCACCCCATCCCCGACTTCGGCTGAGCCGTACCCCACTCCCCCGCTCCGGACGCTCCCGCCCGTCAGCGGATGGGGGCTCCGGCGCGGTCCGGGTCGGGCGGGAAGGGGATGACCCGGCAGACGAAGACGATGTGGGCCACCAGGACGGGGACCACCAGCAGGCCGGCGAGCAGGAATTCGAAGGCCGGCAAGGCGCAGGCGAGCAGCCCGAGGACCAGCCGGGCGACGGCCCGGGCGCGCGGGCCGCGGGCCGTCCAGGGGGCGACCATCAGCAGGGCCACCAGGACCGGTCCGCCGAACCCCACGGCGAACAGGACAACCAGGCGCAGGTACTCCACGATCGGCGAGGCGCCGAACCCGTCGAAGTACAGGCGGATCAGGGCGAGCGGGAGCAGCGGGTAGATCACCGCGATCGGCGCCAGGTAGTAGGCGAGGTAGTACGCCGCGGCCCGGCCGAACCAGCCCAGCGACGTCCGGCCGCGGGTCGCCCACGCACGGGCGCCGATCGCGAACGGCAGAAGGAGCAGCGGCGCCACGAACAGGAGGAGGAACCCCGGGCCGCCGCCGGACTGTTCCCCGGTCAGTCCGCCGACCGCGAGGTAGGCGGCGGGTACCGCCACGAGCGCCGTGACGGCGAAGGAGTGGCCGACCTGGCAGGACGTACCGGACATGCGGCCGCCGCCGCTCCCGGCCATAACTGCCCCGACCTGCTGATATCCCGTCACCTGCGCCCCCCGACAGAGAGTTGAACACGTTCAAACTAGCGGCCGGGGGCGGCCGGGGTCAATCGCCCGCCGATCACCCGCCGCCCACCTGCCGATCACTCGGTCACACCCGGGCGAACAGCCCCCAAACGCTGGCGAAACCTTCGATCGACAGGGCATCTGCGCCATCGAGCCATTAATGAAAGGCACCCGGCGCCGTCTTGGTGTAGAATCAGAAGCGCAAGGGCAGCCGCTGGACGGGCGTCACGACGACGCCCACGGCACCCGACTCCAGGGGGAGAACCATCATGAGTTACCACTACGAAGCGATTCAGGCGACGATCGACGAGCGACTGCGGACCGCCGAGCAGGACCGCATCGTCCGCGCGCTGCGGCTCAAGAACCGCGCCGAGCGCGTCCAGAAGCGGGCCCGCCAGGCCCTCGACAGCCTGACCGCATGAGCACCCCGCTCGGAACGGGCCGCCACCGTGACCACGGTGGCGGCCCGTTCTGCTTTCCGGCCCCGGAGGGCATCACGGCCGGACGCGCCGATCCCGCGTGGTGAAGGCGCCCGGCGCAACGGCTCCAGCAGACTGGGGACATGACTGCTGCCCCCGGTGACCCGGTCGACCTCCTGGCACGCGCACTGGCCCAGGCCGCGGCGGGGGTCGAGGCCGTGCGCGAGGACCAGTTGGGGGATCCGTCGCCGTGCCGGGCGTGGACCGTCGCCGACCTGGTCGACCACCTGCTCGACGAACTCCCGCGGTTCACGGCACGGGCCCGGGGCGCCGCCCCGGAACGGAACACCGCCGCCCGCGACCGGAACACCCCCGCCTCCGACCGGGGCGCAGGTGACCGCTCGACGGCCTTCCGGAGCGGAGCAGCGGAGCTGGTGGCCGCCTGGCGGCAGGCGGGCGACCTCACCGGGACGGTCGAGCTGCCCGGGATGGGCACGGTGCCCGCACGCTTCCCCGTCGACCAGCAGACCGCCGAATTCGCCGTCCACGCCTGGGATCTGGCCAGGGCCACCGGACGGTCACCCGGGTTCGACGAGGAGGTCGGACGGTCCTCCCTCGACTGGGCGCGGACGGCGCTGCGGCCGGAGTTCCGGGGCGGCGAGGCATCCGGCAAAGCCTTCGGCCCCGAGGTGCAGGCCGGCCCGGACGCCGCGTTGTACGACCGCCTGGCGGCCTTCTTCGGGCGCGACCCCGCCCGGGTATGAGCTCTGCCCGGAGGTGACCGCGGGGCAGCGCGGGCCGGCCACCCGCTCCCGGGGCGCCGTAAGGCGAAGCGGCTGCCGCCTCAGTGTCTTCGGCCCCGGGCCCGTGCAGGGGCAGTGGCAGGGGCCCGGTTGCGGATCCGCAGTCCGTGCAGCTGGTCGGCCGTGGTGCGGCCGGCGACGATGACGCCGCCCGCGAGGCCCGGCACCAGCAGGACGGCCAGCGGTGTCACGGCGCCGCTGAAAAGGCTGTCCACGGTCAGCAGGAGCGCGGCGGCCATCAGGCAGGCGGCGCCGGTGTGCAGTCGCTGCCCGAGCTCGGCGCGGTGGCGGGCGAGGACGGCTCCCACCAGGCTCAAGACGTAGAGCAGCAGCCCCAGCGTCTCCGTCAGCACGAGCAGGCTGCCGGTCGGCGCGCCTGCCAGCAGCCGGCCCGCGGCGGCGAGTGCGGCCAGCACGGTGGCGAGGGTCACGGCGTGGGCGAGGGCGGTGCGGCGTCGGGACCCGGCGGGCGCGGCGGGCTCGCGCCGGGTGTCCGCCGCGGCGGGCGGGGCCGCAGCCGGTGGCGGGGCGGTCACGGGTGCCGGCCGCCGGTCGCGCTTGGCGAGCGCGAGGGCCCCGGCCCCGAGGGGTAGGGCGAGGACGAAGGTGTACAGGTACGGGTCGGCCCAGGCCGGCAGTGCGGACGGGAACCAGGCGGCCGTGACCAGCGTCCCGTAACCGCCCATCAGCGAGGCCGTCCAGCGGCGCGGGCCGAGCGTGCGGCAGGCGACCGCGAGCAGCCCGGTGAGCGCGACCGTGAGGGCGGCCGTCGCCGCGAGGCCGATACCGGTCGAGCCGGGACTCCCCCGCCACCACATGGCCGTCAGCACCCCGGGCCATCCGGCGCGCTCGCTGTCCGGCGGCAGGAGCAGTGCGCCCAGCGCGAGACCGGCCCACAGCCCGCCGGCCAGGCCCGCCAGGCGCGCCGTCACAAGCGCGGACCGGCGGCCCGCCGCGGCCACGACGCAGGCCCACACGCCGCGGCCCAGGACGGTGCCGGCGGGCAGCAGCAGGGGCAGCGCGAGCCAGGCGTACACCGGCCGGAGGGTGGTGAGTTCGCCCAGCTCGAGGTCGCCCGTGTGCAGCCGGTACAGCATCACGTCGAAGGAGTGCGACATCAGGAGGGTGAGGGTGAACATGGCGACGCACCCGATCAGCGCCGCCTCCCAGGCGGTCGGCTCGTCGGCGCGGGCGGGGTCCGCCAGGACGGCGCGTCTGCGGGCGAGCGGGGGGTGGGTGGCGAACGGCCACACCGGTCCCTCGTCCTCGGGGTCGGGCGGCTCCTCGGGCGCCGTGCGGGGTGACGGCGCGGGTTCGCTGGCTGCGGCGGACGGGGTGCCGCGACGGGGGGCGGCCCGGGTGGACCGTTCGCCCGCCAGCAGGAGCAGGAAGCGGTCCAGGCTCGCCCTGGCCGTCCGGCCGCGGGTGCCGCCGGGCCCGGCGGCCGCGTACGCGTCGGCGTGGAACTCCCGGGCGTGCAGGTAGGTGTTGCGCGCGGCGATGACGAGGCAGCCGAGCACCAGCAGCCGGTACCCGAGGTCGCGCAGTCCGCTCTCCCACGCGGCGCGGCCCGACAGCGAGTAGCCGAGGACCGCAGCGACCAGGACCACGAACGCACCCCACAGCGCGGTGACCGCGAAGGTGACGTCGACGTCCCGGTTCCGGATGTGGCCGAGTTCGTGGCGCACGATCACCGCGAAGGTGTCCGGGTCCTCGTCGAAGAGGTCGGCCATCCCGCTGGCGAGCTCGATGTGGCGACGCCGCCAGTGGCCGAAGGCGAGCGCGTTCTGGGTGTAGTCGCCCGCGTCGAGCCAGACCCCGGAGAGGGTGACCCCGGCGTCGGCGGCCTGCCGGTACACGGCGGCGGCCAGGTCCGGCCGGTAACCGGCGTCCGGACCGGTGGCGGGGGTGGGGCGCAGCCGCAGCAGGCGCCGGAGCAGGATCTGCCGGTACGGCGCGGTCGCGTAGAGCACCACGCCGCCGCCGACCAGGACCGCCAGGTTCAGGGCGGCCCGTACCTCCGGCCGGTCGCGGGCGGGGTGTTCTCCGCACCGCTCGTGGGTGAGGCGGGTGAGTACCGTCCGGTCCTCGTCCGTCAGTTGCCGCCGCTGCCAGGCCGTCGACCCGGCGGCGAGCAGCAGCTCCTCCTCGGGCGTGGGCGGCAGGGAGAGCCGGTAGGCGTTCTCCGTGCGGCCTGCGCACAGTGTGTACGCCAGTTCGGCGTCGGTGTGTGCGCGGGGTGTGGTCACGAACGCGATGCTGACGGCCGCCGCCATCAGGGCGATGCAGAACAGGGCTGCCCGGGCGAACACGCCTACTCCCCCGCTGCCGGGCTCCCCTCGGCGCCGGTGCCCGGGGGCGGGGCGGCGGCCGGTGGCGCGGGGACGGTGGCGGGACGCGCGGTGCTCTCGCCCGCGGCCAGCAGGCCGACGACATGCGCGAGCGCGGAGTCGGCGATCCGCTGCGCCAACTCCTCGGGGACGTGCCCGCGGGCGCCCGCCAGCGCGGCGTCCCGGTACCGCTGCAGCTCGGTGGCCGAGATCGGGTGGGGGGCGGTCGGTTGGGGGGCGGTCGGTTGGGGGGCCACGGCGGGCGGATCGGCGGGCGGCCCGCTCTCCAGGGTCCGTGTCCGGGACCGCCGTCGGCCGCCGAAGACCCGGTCGACGGCGCGGGCCGAGAGGCGGGTGACCAGCTCGGCGGACATCGCCCCGACCACGGCGGCGGCGGCCGACAGCGCGGCCGGGGTGACGGCGTCCGTGCCGAGACCGAACGGGTCCATCGCCACCGGCTTGCGCCGCCACAGGCGTCGGTGGAGGTGGTCCCGGGCCCGCCGCTCGAACAGCGGCAGCTCCTTGTCGGCCACCTCCTGCACCACGCTCCGCGCCAGGTCCCGCGCGAGCTGCCGTCGCCGCCCGTACAGCAGCGCCGGGACCACCCGGCCGGCCTCGGCGGACACCACCGGATCCGTCACCACACTCATCCCCCTGCCGTCACCCCGCCCCGGCCGGCCCGGCGGACAACGGCCCGGGCGGCTCATGGCAACACAGTCGATTATGAATCAAATGGCTTGATCTGTACGTCACTTGACGAACGATCACCGATAGCGGCCCTGGCTGCACGGACCCGGGCGACGGTGGAGACCCGGACGGGTCCGGGTGGACGGGTGCGGACAGGAGTGGACAGTCCCCGCGTCCGGACGGCCTGGAAAACGGACACCGGCCGCCAGCACTGTGTACCCCATGAACGGTGCACCGGCCCCGCAGCAGCAGCCGCAGCACCTGAACACCGCCCGGCCCCCCACCGGCCGGGCACACGACCAAGGACACCCCGACATGAAGCACAGCCTGACCGCCGTCGCCCTCGTGGCGCTCGCCGCCGCCGCCGTCGTACCGGCACTCGCCGACGGCTCGGACTCCGGCCACCGGCCCCCCGCGGCCATCGACTGGCACGCCTGCACCGACGCCGACTTCCAGCAGATGCAGTGCGGATCGATCCGCGTGCCGGTGGACTGGGCGCACCCCGGAGGTGACACCCTCACCCTCGCCCTGGTCCGCCGCCCCGCCGACGACCGGGCGCACCGCGCGGGCACCCTGCTGCTCAACGACGGCGCCGGCGGCTCGTCGATCGAGCAGCTGCGGCTGGCGATGCACATCGGACTGCCGAAGTTCGCCGGGGACATGACGCAGAAGTTCGACCTGGTCGCGGTGGACCCGCGCGGCGTCGGGCACAGCACGCCGATCCTGTGCGACGGACCGCTCAAGCCCGCCGGGGTCAGCCACTTCCCCAAGGACCAGGCCGCGTTCGACGCCCTGGTGTCCAACAACCGGGCCGTCGCCGACGACTGTCTGCGGCGCAACGGCAAGCTCCCCGCGCACGTCGATCTCACCAGCACCGCACGGGACTTCGAGGCGGTGCGGACCGGTCTGGGCGAGCAGCAGCTGAACTGGTACGGGATCCACTACAGCACGCTCCTCGGGCGCACCTACGCCAACCTGTACCCGGGCCGGCTGCGCAGCATGGTCCTCGACACCGCACTGGACGACACCGCCTCACCGGTGCAGCGGATCACCGCGGAGGCCACCACCGCAGAGGCGGCCTTCGACCGCTTCGCGGCCTGGTGCGCCGCGTCGAACGACTGCGCGCTGCACGGCAAGGACGCCGCGGCCGAGTACGACGCGCTGGTCGCCCGGGCCGACCGTACGCCTGTCCCGACCGGGAGCGCGGCCCACCAGCCGTTGACCGGCGAGGACATCCGTGAGGCCACCCAGGACTTCCTGACCCTGTCGGGCCTCGCCTGGCCGGAGCTGGCGAAGGCGATCGTGGCGGCCCAGGGCGGCAACGCCGGCGCCTTCACGCACGACCCGGACGACACCCTGGACCCGGCCCAGGTCCAGGTCCAGGTCCCTGCCTGTCTGGACACCCCGCGCCCGGTGAACAGCTTCGCCGAGCTCGCCAGGCTCCAGCAGGACCTCGCCAAGGTGTCGCCGCACCTCGGTGGCGCCGTGCGCCTCTACAAGGCCGTGACCGGCTGCCTCGGCTGGCCGACCGCGGCCACGCCGGTCGGAGCGGGCGCCCCGGTCAAGGGCGCGCCGCCCGCGCTGGTCGTGCAGTCCACCCACCAGGCCCTGGCGCCGTTCCAGTCGGGTGCGGCAATGGCCGCGCAGCTTCCCGGCAGCGTCGTGCTCGGCCGGGAGGGTGACGACTACAGCATGTTCCTGCTGTCCCCGTGCGTCCAGGCCGCCACCAACCGCTATCTGACCACCCTCGCGCTGCCTTCCGCCGGCACCGTCTGCACCGACTGATCACCCCCTGAGCCATCCTCCCGGGCCGGCCGCGGAATCCCCCGCCGCGGCCGGCCACCACCGGGCCCGCCCTGTCCCTCCGGCAGGGCGGGCCCGGTGTGTCTCCGGGGGCCGAGCGGTCCGGGAGAAGCGGCCGCCGTGGCCCGCGCCTACCGTGGGATCACCGGCGGGGCCCGCGCGGGCGCCGCGGCACCACCCCGACACGCAGGAGGACCCACGTCATGAGCAGCGGCATCACCGTGATCATCTACCACGTCGAGGACCTGGCCCGGGCCAAGGAGCTGTTCGGCACCTACCTCGGCGTCGGGCCGACGACGGACACGCCGTACTACGTCGGCTACGAGCTCGAGGGCCAGCAGATCGGTCTCGTCCCCGACGGCCGCACCAACAGCTCGGGGCCGGTCTGCTTCCGCGACGTGCCCGACATCGCGGCGGCGCACCAGGCGCTGCTCGCCGCCGGTGCCGAGGTGCACGAGGAGCCGCACGACGTCGGCGGCGGCCTGCTGGTCGCCTCCGTCAAGGACAGCGACGGCAACGTCATCGGGCTCCGTCAGCAGCCGTGACGCGGGGGCAGGTCGCGGGCGGGGCGGGTCGCGGGGGCGGCCGGGCCGGGTGCCCCCGGTGACCCGCCCCGCGACCCGGCGGTTACTCCGGGGTGGTGGCGGTGATCACCGCGAAGGTGCCGCCCTGCGGGTCGGCGAGGACGGCCATCCGGCCGGCCGGCATGTCGAACGCCGGGGCCATGACGCTGCCGCCGGCCCGGACCGCGGCGTCCTGGACGCTGTCGACGTCGTCGACGCTGAAGTACGGCAGCCAGTGCGGCGGGACCCCGGGCGGCAGCGCGGAGAGGTCCATCATCCCGGCGACCGCGCGCCCGGCCACCTGGAACTGGGTGTAGCCCTCGGCGCCGGGCATCTCGGACGGGGCCGTGCTGATCGGCAGCACGGCCGAGTAGAACGCGGCGGCGGCGCCGGTGTCGCCGGTGCTCAGTTCGTTCCAGCTCAGGGCGCCGTGCTCGTTGACGATGCCGGCCCCGTCGAAGGTGCCGGGCTGCCAGAGGCCGACGACGGCGCCGGTCGGGTCGGTGATCACGGCCATCCGCCCAAGGTCCATGACGTCCATCGGGCCCATCATCACGCTGCCGCCCGCGTCGGTGGCCGTCTTGAGGGTGGCGTCGATGCTGTCGGTGGTCAGGTAGGTGGTCCACACGGTCGGCGGCATCGGGTCGGGGGTGGAGCCGTCGGGGTTGGAGGCGCGCATGATCCCGGCCACCGGCTTGCCCTTGAGGAGGCAGACGGAGTACCCGCCGGTCTCCGGCGGGCCGATCTCACCCTGCCAGCCGAAGAGGTCGCAGTAGAAGTCGAGGGCGGCCTGCTGGTCGGGGACCATCAGGTCGATCCAGCAGGGGGTGCCGGGCTTGTAGGGGCCGTTCATGTCGGGCACGGGTTCCTCCGGGTGCGCTCGGTCCGCGGGGTGGCGGGGACTCGCCGGGCATACCCGCCCTCACCGGCCCGAACCGGGCCGAACGGGTGAACGACGCCGGACGGAGCAGCCTGGCGGGACGTCACGGCCGGCAACTCGTCTGGCGAGCGGACCCGGAGCCGTTCGGACACCGCAGGAGATCTTGCGGTGACGGACCCCGGAAGTGGCACCCTGTCAGCGGCGGGCGCCGAAGATCTTCCTGTACCGGGCGGCGGGCACGGTCCGTCGTCGGCTGCACGGCCGGGGCGGTTCAGTCCGGTGCGGTGTGCCGGAGGATCGCGGGGACGGTCACCGCCCAGTCCGCCCGCTCGACCCCGTGGCCGGCGTCCGCGAGGACCAGCAGCCGGGCCCCGGGGATCTGTTCCGCGAGCGCCTCGCCGTGGGCGGGCGGGAACATCGGGTCCGCCGAGCCGTGGATCACCAGGGTGGGCGCGGTGATCGAGGACAGCGGCGCCGACAAAGGTGGGCCGTCGGTCAGCACGTCGTGGTTGCGGGCCGCGGTGAAGTCGATGGCGCGCTCGATGTCGCGCCGGACCAGCCGGCGGGCGGCCGCCTCGTCGAACGGGCGCCGGCCGCCCGCGAGCATCCGCGCGTACGCGACCTGGTGGTCGGTCACCGAGCCGGCGTCCGCCGGGTCGGCGGGCACGGTCGCGGCGAAGCGCAGGAACTCCTCGGTCGGTGCGGGCAGGTCGCGGTCCCCGGGCACGGCGGCGGACGTGCTGATCAGGACCAGGGAGCGGACGCGGGCGGCGGCGTCACCGAGCGCGAGCCGCTGGGCGAGGGCGCCGCCGGCCGAGACGCCGACCAGGTGGGCGGCCGGGATCCGCAGGCCGTCGAGCACCCGGATGGCGTCCTCGGCCAGATCGGCGCCGGTGTAGCCGGGGCGGCCCGGTCCGTGGCGACCTGGTCCGCGGGTGGCCGACCGGCCGGTGTCGCGGTGGTCGTAGCGGATCACCCGGCGCCCGCCGTCGGCGAGCAGCCGGCAGAAGTCCTCCTCCCACCACAGCATCGAGGCCCCGAGGCCCATGATCAGCAGGATGGGCGGGTCCCCGGGGTCCCCGAAGGACTCGGTGCACAGCTCGATGCCGTCGACCTCGACGGTGTGCTCGGCCATGGCTGTCTCCTCCTCCGGGGTCTCTCCGGTCCCATCGTGCCGGGCCGGGCCCGGATTCGGGTGCTGCCGGGCGGGCGGCTGGCGGGTCGGATCGGGTCCGGTCTGCTGGAGCCCAGGGACCGGCGGGGGCCGGTCATGGCCGTGGCAGGTCCGCCAGCCAGACGTGCCCGGGGTGCACCCGGTCGAGGAGGGCGGCCAGGGTCAGCTGCTGGGTGTGGTCGAGCAGCGGGAGGGTGGTGGTGAAGTCCAGGCGGTCCTTGGGGCGCAGCGCCTTGGCCTTGAACAGCAGGGTCAGTTCCGGTCCGAGATAGGGGATCCCCGCGGCCGTGCGGTGGACGACGGCGCTGTAGGGCAGGCGCACCGACGGGTCGCGGCGGCAGATCCAGGTGGTGCCGTCGTGCGGCTCGCGGAACACGTCCACCAGGAAGTTCCCGGTCGCGGGGTCGCGCAGCCAGGTCTGGTGGGTGAGGGCGAGGACCTCCGGTGCCGGGTCCTGCCAGATGTGCCCGGAGTCCACGACGTCGAAGGCGAGTTCGGGGAAGCGCGCCCGGATCTCGGGGAACCGGGCGGCCGGGACCGCCATCTCGAGGTCGCTGTGGTCGCGGGTCTGCTCGCCCTTGAACAGGTCCAGGGCCCAGCCCCCGGCGACGCACCAGGGCGCCGCCACGCCCGCGAGCCGGTCGGCCAGTCGGGCGGGCGTCCAGGCCTGGGTCCATCGGGCTTCGGCCTCGGCCTCGGTGATTTCGACGCCGCCCGGCGGGAGTTGTTCGGTCACCGGCCGAGCCTACCGGCCGGGCCGGGCCCGTTCGCCCGGTTCGGCGCATCGGGTCGCCCGGCTCGGCTCAGCGGCGGCGGATCATGGCCTGGGGCAGGCGGCCGTCCTCCCAGTAGCCGTCGAGGATGACGAGCAGGCCCTCCGGGTCGCGCATCAGCTCGGGCACCCGGTCGCCGTACGCGTCCTGGAGCGGGTCGCGGTCGACGGTCCGGCGTTCGGCGGCGGTGAAGGAGGAGGAGTAGCCGTGGCAGGCGCTGCACCAGAGGTAGTTGATCATCGAGGGGGTGGTGCGGCCGAGCTTTTCGCGGTGGTAGGAGCGCAGGCCGAGGTGGCCGCAGAGCGGGCAGGTGCGCTCCGTCACCGGCCGGTCCAGCTGGGCGCGCAGGACCTCGATGTCGGAGTCGTCGTAGCGGCGTGCCATGAGGGTGACCTTTCGGGGTGGGCGGGACAGCGGCGAGGGTCTGCCGCCCGGCTGGCTGGAGCTGGCCCGGCAGGCTGCGGCCTGCTTCGCCGCCACCAGGGACCGGTGCCGCTCCAGGACATCAATGCCTGGGCCGAGC
>NZ_JBEZIR010000029.1:0-81964 GCF_040651175.1 Kitasatospora sp. NPDC048540 | reverse complement strand
GGTTTCGGTTTTTTCTCCGGTTTGATTTACCCACCTCCCCAAATGCGCACCCCCCCCCCCGGCCCCCCCCCCCCGCACCGGGGGGGGGCGCGCCTTCCGCCGTCCGCACCACCGCCGCCAGGTGGTCCGCCAGGCCGTACCGCGGCACCCACCCCTGCGCCCTCGCCCTGCCGGTGTCCAGCACCACACTGCGGGCCAACTGGTCCAGCGCGTACGGCGTCAGCTCCGCCGAACGCGCCAACCGCGCCAGCGCGAGCGGCACATGAACGATCCGGGCGCGCACCCCGTACGCCCGCAGCATCCGGCGCACCACCTCGTCCCGCCGGTACGCCACCGCGTCCGCCACGTTGTACGCGCCCGGCGGCCACCCGGGCGCCGCCAGCGCCGCCTGCGCGAGGTTCTCCACTGCCGTCAGGCTGAGCGCCACATCCCGGCCCGGCAGCGCCAGCACACCCCCGCGCACCCGCGCCAGCAGCCGCGGCACCAGATGCGGATCCCCCACCCCGTACACCGCCCGCGGCCGCAGCACCACCGCGCCCGCATCCAGCGCCAGCCGCTCACCGAGCGCCTTGCTGCGCCCGTACCCGTTCAGGTGGCCGTCCACGGTCGGGTGGCTCTCCCGGACCGGCGCGCCACCCGGCCGGGGGCTGTACACGCTGGCGCTGCTCACCCACACCACCGGCCGGCCGGCCGCCGCCACCAGCAGCCGCCCGGTGCCGCCGACGTTCACCTCGTACTGCCCGGCCTCGGCCAGGGACCCCACCGGGTGATCGCCCACGGCCGCCGCGCAGTGCACCACCAGGTCGGCCCCGCCCAGCTCCGGCACCCCGGCCGCAGCGTCCCAGAACACGTGCCGGCCCACCGGACCCGGCCGGCGCCCCACGCACAGCACCTCCGCCCCGCCCGCGGCGGCCGCCCGCGCCACGTACGAGCCGCAGAAACCGCTCGCCCCGGTGACCGCGATCCGCATCCTCACCCCCTCCCCACCAGCAGCACGGCATACCCGGGCAGCGCCGAACGGCGGTCCACCCGCGCCCGCAGCACCCGCGGCCGGTGCGGGGCCAGCGCCGCCAGGAAGTCCGCCAGCTGCGTCCGGGCCAGCGCCGCCCCCGGGCAGGCGTGCGGGCCGGCGCCGAAGACCGCCTGCGCGGCGGCGGCCGGCCGCTCGGGCACCGCGCGGTGCGCCTCGGCGGCGTGCCGGGCGACCAGCACCAGCCGGTCACCCCGCCGGACCGGGCAGCCCGCGACCACACCGTCCGCCGCCGCGACCCGCGGCAGCACCGGCGAAGCGGCCGTCAGCCGCAGCAGCTCGACCGCGAGTTCCGGCGAGACCCGCGGCCACAGACCCGCCCGGGCGCACCAGGCGGCGGCCCGCGGCAGCGCGGCGACGGTGGTGTTGACGGCGGCCACCGCGACCATCGCGTCCAGCGGGTCGGGCAGCAGCGCGGCCAGCCGGGCCGCCGCCGCCGCGCCGTGGCCCCGCCGCCGGGGGAGCAGCCCCGGCAGGTGCTCCCCGGCGGCGGCCGAGGCCGCCCCGGCCGCCGCCCGGGCCAGCACCAGCGGGTCGGCGTCGGAGCCGGTCAGCACGGCCGCGCTCGCCCCGGCCAGCTCCCGGACCACCGGCACCAGGTCCACCGGCCCGTCCAGCACGGCCAGCCGGCGCTCCAACACCTCCTGCCACACCGGCCGCAGCCGCTCCACGCCCTGGCGGCCGAGCCGCGCGGCGAGCGGGCGCCGGGCGGCGCGGTGCCCGGCACCGTCCTGGTCGAACAGCAGCCCGCCGCCGCTCAGCCGGGCGGCCGCCCCGCCGGTGGTGCCGTCGGCGGTCCGGTCCAGCGGCAGCGAGGTCAGCACCTCGCGGTACGCGTCCGGGCCGTGCACCAGCACCGTACGGCCGAGCCGCACCACCGGCCGGCCCCGGGTCGCGGACAGCAGCGCGAACAGCACGGGGTGGCTGCGCAGGTAGACCAGGCGGTCCTTCTGTCGGGCCGCGCGGTCCCCCGCCGGGGCCGGGACGGCGGTCACCGCAGCCCCAGCTCCTCGGCGCACAGCCGCGCGGCGGCGGCCCGGTCGGGCTTGCGGGAGCGGCCGGCCAGCGGCACGTCCGCGAACAGCAGCGCGTCCGGGCGGGCCGACCCCATCCGCTCCAGCGGGCCCTGCAACGCGCCGCGCAGCCGCCGCCGGTCGGTGCCCGGCGCGGGCTGCACCAGGGCGACCAGCCGCTCGTCGCCGTCCCCGGCCGGGACGCCGACCAGCACCGCCAGCTCCACCCCGGGCAGGTGCAGCGCGGGCTCGTACAGGCCGGGGTAGATGTTCTCGGCGCGCCGCAGGACCATGTCCTTGCAGCGCCCCGCCAGCACGATCCGGCCGTCCGCGGTGATTCGCGCCCGGTCGCCGGTCCGCACCCACGGGTCGGGGCGTTCGCCCAGGTAGCGGTCCCGGGCGGCCGGGCCGGCGAGCAGCAGTTCGCCGTCGCCGGTCAGCGCGGTGCGCACCCCGGGCAGCGGGTGGCCGAGCAGATCGCCGTCGCCGTCGAACGCCGACTTCTCGCCCTCCTCGACGGCCGCCGCGGGGAACAGCTCGGTCAGCGCGTACACCCCCCAGGCCTCCCGGGCGCCCAGCCGCTTGACCCGGCGCAGCAGTTCCGCGCCGGCCGGCGCGGAACCGGTCCACACCCGGCCGGTGAACGAGCCGATCCCGCGCAGCTGCGGCGGCGTCAGATAGGTCTCGTCCGGCCGCAGCCGGGCCAGCTGACGGCCCAGCACCTTCGGTGAGCGGGCCGACAGCGCCACCGACGCCCCCGCCGCCAGTGCCGGGACCAGTACGAAGAAGGTGCCGCCGAGCACCGCCGCGCCCGGCCCCGGCCGTACCAGGCCGTCCACCGTGCGCATCCCGGCGGCCAGTGTGGCCCGGGTGTGCACCACGGCGCGCGGCGCGGAGGTGGTGCCGGAGGTGAACACGATCACGGCGTCGCCGTCACCGTCGTACCGGGGCGGCGGCCCACCCGGCCCGCCGGTCAGCGCGGGCGCGCAGCCCGGCCGGCGCGGGCCGACGGTGGCGACCGGCCCCAGCTCGGCCAGCGGCGGCAGCGCCAGGTGCGCCCGCCGGGCCAGCGGCCGGGCCCAGCCCGCCACCGCCTGGGCGGCGGCGTCGGCCAGCACCAGGGCCGGCCGGGCCAGCGCGAGCCGGGCGAGCAGCACCTCGGGCCCGGCGGACGGGTCGAGCACGGCGGCCCGCAGGCCGAGCCGGTGCGCCGCGAGCAGCACGGCGAGCGCGCGCGGCCCCGGCCGGACGGCGACACCGAGGGTGTCCCCGGGCCGCAGGCCGTACCGGTGGTGCAGGGCGGCGGCGAAGGCATCCGCCAGATCGGCGAGTTCACCGCAGCGGGCCCGTACGGTGACGGCCCCGGTCCGGGTGCAGCCGAGCAGGGCGGGCCGGTCGGCGCCCTCGCGCAGGGTGCGGTCGAGCCGGTCGAGCATGGTCCGGTCCCCTCGTCAGCGCGGGTCGGTGGAGCGTGGCCCGGCGCCGCGCTCCAGGTACCAGCGGGCGGTGCCGAGCACGCCGTAGGCGCGGATCCGGCGGGTGGAGTTCTGCACCACCATGTCCCGGCGGTGCACGATCGCGGTGGTGCGGCGGCGCACCCGGTTGATGAACGCCCGGTCGGTGGGCGAGGGCCGGCGCGGCATCCCGCCGACCGCCCGGTACAGCTCCGCGGTGACCGCCATGTTGTTCCCGGCGTGCATCCGGTACGGCACCAGGTAGCCGTGCCGGCGGCGGTGCGCCGGACGGATCCGCCCGAAGGCGGCGCCCAGCGTCACCAGCACCCGGAACGCCGCCCGCCCCACTGGCCCGTGCTCGTCGTGGCGCGCGGTGATGTGCCCGCAGACCAGGCCGCCGCAGGCGAGCATCCCGGCCCGGGCGGCGGCCGTCCAGCCCGGCTGCGGAAGGCAGTCCGCGTCGGTGCGGGCCAGCAGCGTGGCCCCCCGGGCGATGGCGTGCCGGAAGCCGGTGTCGACCGCGCAGCCGACCCCCTTCTCGGGCTCCACCAGCACCTCCACCGGGAACGGCGCCCGCCCGGCGAAGGCCCGGACCAGCTCCACCGTCCGGTCCGTCGAGCCGTTGTCCACCACCAGCAGGGTGAAGCCGAGGTCGCGCTGGGCGGCCAGCGCCCGCAGCGCGCCCTCGATCCGGGTCTCCTCCTGGTACGCCGGGACGACCACCCACAGCTCGGTCACGACACCTCCCAGACCATCGTGGTCAGGCTGACCCCGCCGCCCAGACCCACCATCAGTACCCGGTCCCCGGTCCGCAATCCCGGTCTGATCAGCTCCAGTTGGACGCCGATGGTGGCGCTGGCGAGATTCCCCAGCCGGTCCACCGTGACCACCAGCTTCTCGGCCGGCACCCCGGTCAGCTCCACGAACCGCTCCAGGTACGGCAGCGTCACCTGGTGCACCAGCACCCGGGCGTACGCGTCCCAGCCGAGCCCGGTGCGGGCGGCCGTCCGGGTCAGGATGTCGGCGCCGATCCGCTCGAAGACACCGCGCAACTCCTTGCCGCCGCCCCGGAAGTAGCTGTACTCGTCGCCGCGCGGGTGGCGCGAGCCGCCGCTCGGGATGCCGCCGACCTCCCAGTGCTCGGAGGCGGTCTCGGTCTCCACGTCCAGGATGCCGCCGTGCTCCACCTCCTCCACCACCACGGCCGCCCCCGCGTCGCCGAAGGTGTAGCCGGCGAAGGAGTCCCGGAAGTCGGCCAGGCCGCCCGGGTCGCGCCGCATCGCCCGGCTCGGCGTCTCCCCCGTGACCACCAGGGCCCGCCGGGCCCGGCCGGCCAGGATCATCGCCCGGGCGGTGTCGATGCCGTTGAGGAAGCTGTTGCAGGCGTTGGAGAGGTCGAACGCGTGCGCCCGGGAGCCGAGTTCGGCCTGCACCAGGTGCGCGGTCGCGGGCTCGCAGACGTCCCGGGTGGCCGAGGCGAACACCAGCAGATCGAGGTCGAGCGGGTCGAGCCCCGCGCCGTCCAGCGCCTGCCGGGCCGCCCCGAGCGCCAGCGTGGAGGCGTACTCGCCGTCCGCCGCGAAGTGCCGGGTACGGATGCCGGTCGCCTTCTCGAACACCCCCTCGGGCAGTCGCAGGCCGCTGCCGCCCGTCACCTCGTCCTGGAGCTGTTGCGAGGTCAGCACCCGGGCCGGCAGGCAGGCGCCCACGGCGGTGATGCCGACCTTCGGTATCCGGAGGTCCATGACCGCCATCCTGGCCGCTCGGCGAGGGGGTGGACCTGAGTACCCGTACTCATCGGTGACAGGCGATCGGGCTCGGCCGTGACATCCGTCATGCACTTTCCCGCACAGCGCACACTGACCCGCAGCCCCTGCCGCAGGCGAGAGTTGGGACATCGCAGAGAGCGAGCCGAGCAGCACCGGGACGAACGGGGAACAGGACCATGGCCACCATCACCACCAGCACGGACATCCGCCGCAAGGCCGGCTCCGGGGCGCTCGCCGCCCTGCGGCCGCTGGCCGTCGACATCGCGGTGCCGCTCGGCGCCTACTACACCGCCCACGCGGTGTTCGGCCTCGGCCTGGTCGCCTCGCTCGCCATCAGCAGCGCGGTGCCGGTGGTCCGGACCGTCGGCGCCCTGGTGCGGGACCGCTCGGTCAACTCGCTCGCCCTGCTGATGCTGCTGGTCAACGTGGCCGGCCTCGCCCTGTCCACGCTGGCCGGCGACCCCCGGCTGATGCTCGCCAAGGACGGCGCGGTCAGCAGCGTGATCGGCGGCTCGATGATCGTCACGGCGCTGCTCGGCCGGCCGCTGATGACCGCCGGACTGCGGCCCTTCATCGTCAAGGGCGACGCCGCCCGGTCCGCCGCCTGGGACCGGCTGCTGGCGACCTCGGCGGCCTTCCGCCGCAACGAGCGCAACTTCTCGCTCGCCTGGGGCTCGCTGCTGGTCGCCGAGTGCGTGGCCAAGGTGGTCGGCGCCTACACCGTGCCGCTGGAGACCATGGTCTGGCTGAGCACCGTGATGCTGGTCGGCGCCATCGGCCTCGGCGTCCTGGTCGGCAACGTCTTCGCCGGCCGGATGGCCGAGCAGGTCATCGCCGAGGCCGGGGCCGAGGCCCGCTGACCCCTCCCGATCCACTCCGCGAACACCCGTGCCCGCCCACCGCGACCGGTGGACGGGCACCTCGGGCTCCCCAGGGTCAGGACGCGTCCTGCACCGGGATCGGCAGGCTCACCGGTTTCTCGGCGGCGGGCCCGTCCTTCACCCCCTCCTTCGGGTTGCTCATCGCACCCAGCAGCTGCCGGGCCAGCCCGAGGCCGGTACCGCCCATGGTCAGCGCCTTGGCGAACATGTCGGACATCCCGTCCGCGCCGTTCAGCAGCACCATGTGCTCGACGTTGCCGAAGGCCTCCGCGCCGGCCCGGACGATCTCCGGCCAGTTCTCGGCCAGCTGCTGCGCGACCACCGCCTCCTGGTTCTCCGCGAGCGCGGCGGCCCGGGCCTTGATCGCCTCCGCCTCCGC
The DNA here is from genome assembly GCF_040651175.1 of Kitasatospora sp. NPDC048540. Lineage (NCBI taxonomy): Bacteria > Bacillati > Actinomycetota > Actinomycetes > Kitasatosporales > Streptomycetaceae > Kitasatospora > Kitasatospora sp. NPDC048540. The sequence goes on along the minus strand of NZ_JBEZIR010000029.1, from coordinate 75,438 downwards.
CAGACCCAGCGCCCGCGCCGCCTCGGCCTGCGCCAGACCACGGGCCTCCGCCGACGCCGCCTCCGCCAGACCGGTCGCCTTGGTCGCCTCGGCCGCGGCCAGTCCGCGCGCCCTGGTCGCCTCTGCCTCCGCGGTCGCCGCGATCTTCACCCGGTTCGCCTCCGCGCCCGCCTTCAGCTCGGTCTCCCGGGCCAGCGCCTCGGCCGCGGAGATCCGCGCGTCACGGTCGGCCTCCGCCTTGGTCCGGGTCTCGTACGCCCGGGCGTCGGCGGGCTTGCGGACGTCCGCCTGCAGCTGCTGCTCCTTGCGGTGCGCCTCCAACTCGGCGACCTTGGTCTCCTGGACCACGACCTCCTGCCGGGCGGCCGCCTGGGCCAGCGGACCGGCCTGCAGCGCCCGGGCCGTCGCCGTCTCCAGTTCGGCCTGGTAACCGGCCTGCTGGATACCGGAGTTGCGGGTCGCCTCGGCCTTGCGGGCGAACGCCTCCTGCTCCGCCTCGGTGGCCCGCCGGTCGGCCTCGGCGGCCGCGATCCGGGCGTCGCGCTGGACCGCGGCGGCGTGCGGCGCGGCCAGGTTGGTGATGTAGCCGGTCGGGTCCAGGATCTCCTGGATCTGCAGCGAGTCGATGATCAGGCCGAGCTTCTCCATCTCGGACCCGGACGCCGCCCGGGTCTCCCCGGTCAGCCGCTCCCGGTCGCGGATCATGTCCTCGACCGTCAACCCGCCGACGATGGACCGCAGATGACCGGCGAACACGTTGTGCACCCGCTGGCCCATCATCTTCTGCTGGTCCAGGAAACGGCGGGCGGCGTTGGCGATCGACACCGTGTCGTCGCCCACCTTGAAGATCACAACGCCCTTGACGTGCACCGGGATTCCCTGCGAGGTCACGCACTCGACGTCCAGCTCGGCCTCGTTCAGGTCCAGCGAGAGCTTGCGGACCGCCTGGACACCGGGCAGGACGAAGGTGCCGCGCCCGGTGACGATCCGGAAGCCCAGCCCGTCCGCCACGCCCTCGGTGCGGTGGTTCGACCCGGAGATGACCAGCGCCTCGTTGGGCTCGGCCACCCGCCACATCAGCTTGAACAGCACGATCACGATCACGATGGAGGCCACCACGGCCCCCGCGATGCCGATCAGCATCGGCTTTCCCCCTTCGGGCACACCGGTTCCGTGGCTGCGCGCTGTTGTGCAGGACGGCGCGGAACGCGGTGGCAGCAGCAGATTCTTCGCCTGCCGTGATCGCTTGGGAAGGGCCGGGTGTCCTGATCGTGCTCCAAGGGCGTCAAGATTGCGTCAAGAGCCAGGTAAGGAAGGTGGATACGCCGCGGCGACGTAGACCGTGCGCGGCGGCTGGTACTCCAGCACCACCACCGGCGTGCCCGGTGCGAGCGGGTCCCCCGGCACCGCCAGGTACGCCAGGAACGCCTCCGACCCCTGCCGCTGCGGCACATGGACCAGCACCTCGCCGACCAGGCCGGCCCCGACCCTGCCCGTCACCCGTCCCGTCAACCCGACCATGCGGCCAAGTCTCCCACCGCTGCCGCCGGCGGGCGGAGTTCCGGCCCGGCCCGCGTCCGGTGGCCGGAACACGTCTGGACCTGGACCGGACGGCCCGCTACCGTGTTGGACGTCTTACGCAGGCAAACCGTCTGCGAACAACGGGAGCTCGGAGCACCGGGCTGAGAGGGCGCTGACCGGCACGTCGGACGACGGGCCAGCCGCTGCGCCGACCGCAGGAACCTGGACCGGGTAATGCCGGCGTAGGGAGTAGAAGGTCAGATGACCATCTTTGATGCACAGCAGGAGTCTGCCCGCAGCACGACGGGCCAGGTCAGCAGCGCCGCCACCGGCTACCCGACCCCAGCCTGGCACAAGGCCTACCGCGAGGGGTCCCGCCCCGACCTGCGGGTCCCGTACCGCGAGGTCCACCTCACCAACGGCCGGACCGTACCGCTCTACGACACCTCCGGCCCGTACACCGACGCCGCCTACGAGCCGGACGTCCGCCGCGGCCTGCCGGCGCTGCGCGATCCCTGGATCCGCCAGCGCGGCGACGTCGAGGAGTACGACGGGCGCGAGGCCCGCCCGGAGGACGACGGGATCAAACACACCGCCCCGCGCGGCGGCAACCTCCGCAACCTGGACGCCGTCTTCCCCGGCCGCCCGCGCCGCCCGCTGCGCGGCCGGGCCGGCGCGGCGGTCACCCAACTCGCCTACGCGAAGCAGGGAGTGATCACCCCGGAGATGGAGTTCGTGGCCATCCGGGAGGGGCTGGAGCCGGAGTTCGTCCGCGACGAGGTGGCCCGCGGCCGGGCCGTCATCCCGGTCAACGTGAACCACCCCGAGGTGGAGCCGGCCATCATCGGCACCAACTTCCTGGTGAAGATCAACGCCAACATCGGCAACTCCGCCGTCACCTCCTCGATCGAGGAGGAGGTGGAGAAGATGACCTGGGCCACCCGCTGGGGCGCCGACACCGTCATGGACCTCTCCACCGGCCGCAACATCCACACCACCCGCGAGTGGATCCTGCGCAACTCCCCCGTGCCGATCGGCACCGTGCCGCTCTACCAGGCACTGGAGAAGGTCGACGGCAAGGCCGAGGAACTGAGCTGGGAGGTCTACCGCGACACCGTCATCGAGCAGTGCGAGCAGGGCGTCGACTACATGACCGTCCACGCCGGCGTGCTGCTGCGGTACGTCCCGCTGACGGCCCGCCGCAAGACCGGCATCGTCTCGCGCGGCGGCTCGATCATGGCGGCCTGGTGCCTGGCGCACCACCGGGAGAACTTCCTGTACACCAACTTCGCGGAACTCTGCGACATCCTCGCCGCCTACGACGTCACCTTCTCGCTCGGTGACGGCCTGCGGCCCGGCTCCATCGCCGACGCCAACGACGAGGCGCAGTTCGCCGAGCTGCAGACCCTCGGCGAGCTCGGCCGGATCGCCCGCGAGCGCGACGTCCAGGTGATGATCGAGGGCCCCGGCCACGTCCCGATGAACAAGATCCGCGAGAACATGGACCTCCAGCGGGAGATCTGCGACGAGGCACCGTTCTACACCCTCGGCCCGCTCACCACCGACGTCGCGCCCGGGTACGACCACATCACCTCGGGCATCGGCGCGGCGATGATCGCCTGGTGGGGCACCGCGATGCTCTGCTACGTCACCCCCAAGGAACACCTGGGCCTGCCCAACCGGGACGACGTCAAGACCGGCGTCATCACCTACAAGATCGCCGCCCACGCGGCCGACCTCGCCAAGGGCCACCCCGGCGCACAGGCCTGGGACGACGCACTGTCCGACGCCCGCTTCGAGTTCCGCTGGGAGGACCAGTTCAACCTGGCCCTCGACCCGGAGACGGCCCGCGAGTTCCACGACGAGACCCTGCCGGCCGAACCCGCCAAGACCGCGCACTTCTGCTCCATGTGCGGCCCCAAGTTCTGCTCCATGAAGATCTCCCAGCAGATCCGCGCGGAACACGGCGACGGCTCCACCGCGGTCGACGGCTCCGGCTACGCAGCCGAGGCCCTGGCCGGCATGCAGGCCAAGTCCGAGGAGTTCGCCGCCCAGGGCAACCGGGTCTACCTGCCGCTGGCCGACTGACCGGCGGCCACCGACCAGGCGCCGCACCGGGAGGCAGGAGGGGGCTTCCCGGCGCGGCGCCGACGTCGTGCCGGGCCTGGGATGATCCGTGTCGTGCAGCAGCCCTGGAACACCCTGAGCCCGGCCGAGCAGACACTGATCCGCCGTGGCCTGTGGCAGTCGCGCCTGGCCGGGACCGTCCAGCAGTACGGCATCGACCTCCGCTGGGCCGGCGCCGACGACGCCCCGCCCCCGCGGAGCTACACCCGCGACGAACAGCTGGCGCTGGTACCGCGGCTGGCCGCGGCAGCCGTGGGCCTCGCCGAACGCGGCCTGCTCACCGTCCGGGTCCGGCAGGGTCCCGGCGCCGCACCGTCCGACCCGGTCCTGACCGGCCCGGCGCTGCGGGACGCCCTGGCCGAGCCGGCCAACTGGCTCTGGAACCCGCACCCGGCGCTGACGCTCGACCTGGACGCCACCGAACCGGCGCGGGCGTGGTGGCACGCGAGCGCGTTCCCGGAGGAGGACGCTGCCGGCCGGCCCGCCTGGGACGAGCTCACCGACGGGCAACGGGAGCTCCTGGTCTGCGCCTCGGAGACCAGCGGCCTGCTCACCGGCCCGTTCGGCATCTGGGAGGACCTGCCGTCCGACCTGACCGGCACCGAGCTCACCGCCTGGCTCGACCGGCAGCTCGCCCCGCTGCTCCCCTTCGTGCGCGAGGGCTGGATCGAGGTCCGCCACTTCGCCGCGGACTCCACCGACGGTTACACGGTGATACCGCTCGACGGCCTCCGCACCGCCTTCGCCGACCGTTCGCTGCGCCATGACGACGGCGACGACTGGGGGGTGGGGTTCGGCTGCGTCTTCACGTACGCGGGACTGGCGCTCTGGCGCGGCAGCGGCTGGAACGCGGTCTGGGGAAGCCGGCTGACCCTCGACCGGGGCGAGGCGTGAGGACGCACCCGCCGTACCGGACGGCGGAGCCGTACGTTGCTGTGGGCCCCGCGCCGTTCGGGTTCACCTCGACCCGGCGTCAGACCTCGTCCGGGCCGGTGAAGTCGGGGGAGGTGTAGCCGGGGCCGGTGAACTCCGCCGGGCGGGGGATGCGGCCCTGCGGGTCGGTGACGCCTTCGACGCCGGGGCTGGAGAAGCCGGGGCTGGAGTAGCGGGCGCTGCTGTAGCCGGGGCTGAGCAGGTCGGGCGGGGAGGGCCGGCCGCCGGGCTGGGGTGAGAGGGCGGGTTCGGAGTCGAGGTTGGCGAGCAGGTAGGGGATCAGGGCGCGCTCGCGCAGGGCGGTGAGCCAGGCGCGGCGGGCCTCGGCCAGATCGGCGTGCAGGTGCGGGTCCTGCCCGGCCGGGGTCGGTGAGCCGTCCCGGTGGGCGGTCAGGAGCAGGCCGACGCCGCCGATCAGCAGGGCGGCGAGGGCGATCACGACGGCGACCCAGCCGGCCGTGACCAGGGTGCGGCCGAGCGTGACGGCCGGCTCGGCGGTCCGCACGGTGTACCCGATCAGCAGCAGGATGCCGCCGCCGGCCCCGGCGAGGACGGGCGTGAGGGTGGTCAGGACCGGGAGCAGTCCGGCCCCGGGCCCCGGGTCGGGGCCGCCGGAGGGGGTGGTCGCCGCGCCGCCGAGGGCGTCGCGCAGGGTGAGGTAGTGCTGGTACTCGGCGGCGGCCTCGGCGTTGATCCCGGCCGCCGCGAGCATGGCCTTGGTGTGCAGTTGTTCGGCGTTGAGGTGCGGTCCGGGCGTGCGCAGTGCAGCCTGGACGGATCCGTCGCGCAGTGCTTCGTCGAGGACCCGGGCGAAGTCCGGGCGGTCCTCGGCGAGCAGGTGCGGGGCGTTTCTCATGGGTACCCCGTTTCCGCTGGAGGCACGGAGGTGGATGGTCCGCGCGGGCCTGCCGCTGCGGCCCGCCGGGACGGTCCGCCCGCCTGGGGCCGGGCCCGCCCGCAGGGCCGCAGGCCGGTGGTGGCGGCCGGACGCGGGGCCTCGCGTGGTGCCTCGATGGTAGGGGGCCGCGTACCGGGGCTGACAGTAGGTTTCCGGATTTTCAGTACCGTCAGAAGCCCGGCAGCGCCCTGCAGTTGTTTCAGTACGGGCACCGCCGGGCCGCGCCCGGGGTCAGTTCAGCGGCAGCTGGGCGACCAGCAGCCGCCCCTCCATGGTGACCCCGCCGTCCATCGCGATGGCCAGCTCGTCCGCGTAGATGTAGGGGCCCGGCACGTGCGGCGGGGCGTCGTCGGCCTGGTCGACGCCGGTCAGGTACGGGATCGGGCTGTGGCCGTGCACCACCCGGTACCCGCCGTAGGTGTCGAGCAGTTCGTGGACGGCCTGCGGGCCGGCCTGGCCGCGGAAGGCGAACCGCTTGGTGAACTTGCGGAAGCAGTCCCACCACTCGTCGATGCCCTCGTCGGCCAGCACCACGTGGACCGCGTCGTTGACGTCGGCGATCGAGTGGCCGTACTCCAGGTACGCGGTGGTGTCCGAGTGCAGCAGCAGGTGGCCGTCCTCGATGGCGATCGCGGGCAGCCGCGACAGCCAGCTGATGTGGTGCTGCTCCAGGCGGTCGAGGTCGTGCTGCTGGCCGCCGTTGAGCCGCCAGGCGGCGAGGAAGGAGGCGGTGCCCGCGGTGGACTGGACCGGCTCGTCGCCGTAGCGGGCGGCGCCCAGGAACAGCAGCTCGTGGTTGCCCATCAGGGCGCGGCAGTACCCGCCGGCGGCGGCGGCCTCGGCGGCCAGCTGCATCACCAGGTTGATCACGCCGATGCCGTCCGGGCCGCGGTCGGTGAAGTCGCCGAGGAACCAGACCCGGGAGCGGCCGGCCGCCCAGTGGCCCTCGTCGTCGATCAGGCCCTGCTGGTGCAGCGCGGCGAGCAGCTCGTCCAGGTAGCCGTGCACGTCGCCGATCACGTACAGCGGACCGGGGGCCTCGCCGGGCTCGGGCTGCGGGTACGGGAAGTGCACCTCGGGGTGGACGTCGGGGATGGGCGCGCCGAGCTCGATGGTCGGCGGGTCCTCCGACTGCGGGGTGCCGGGGTGCGGCGCGGGTGCGGCCTCCGCGGCGGGCGGGGCGTACTCGGGTTCGAAGCCGCTGTCGTAGCGGATCTCCAGCGGGCCGCCGTCGAGCCGGCCGCTCTCGAACTGCCCGGCCGGTGCGTAGTGCCCGGTCGGCGCGTAGTGCCCGTCCGGCACGGTGTCGGTCACGGGGTGCTGGGCGGTGGGAAGGTGACCCGGCGTCGGCCAGTGCTGCTCCAGGTAGCGGGCGCCGCCGAAACCGCTGTAGGTCTGCTCGTACGGGTGTCCGGCGGGCGGTTCGGCGGGCTCGTAGTAGGAGCCGTACGGGAGCACGTCGAGGTCCTGCTGCGGGCGGCGGCCTGAGTCGGGCAGTTCAGGCCCGGGGAAGCGGTCCTCGGGTGTCATTCGCCCATCATAGGAAGACCACTCTCCCGGCGTCCTCACCTGGTCGGCATCCAATTGTTCGGAAGGTCGTCCGGGCGGTCCGCACCGCCCGGTCCGACCGCTGCTGTGACGGACCGGACCGCGGCCGGTACCCGCCCGGATCACCGGGCGGGTACGGACCACCGGGCCGGCCCGGGACACCCCGCGCCGACCCGCCCGCCCGTCACACCTCACCCGGCGGCCGCGGCGGGCTGACCGTCGTCCGCGGGCTGCGGCGCTCGGAGGAGGACCGGACGATCAGCTCGGTGGGCATCAGCGTGCCGGGCGGCGGACCCGTCCCGGCGGTGCGGAACCGGGGCGGGAACAGCCGCCCGCTGTCCGGGCCGCCGCCCGGCTCGACCCCCTCGATCGCGTCGATGAGCAGGTTGACCACCGTGGTCCCGATCCGGCGCGGCTTGAGCGACAGTGTGGTGATCGGGGGCTCGGTGCCCGCGTACACGTCGCTCTCGCTGCAGCACACCAGCAGCAGGTCGTCCGGGACCCGCAGGCCGTAGCGGCGGGCGGCGGCCAGCAGGTCGGTGCCGTTCGGGTCGAACAGCCCGTACACCGCGTCCGGACGGTCCGGGCGGGCCAGCAGCCGGTCGGCGGCCAGCGCGCCGGCGGCCGGGTCGTGGGCGGGGTAGGCCTCGTAGACCGGCTCCTGGCCGACCCGGTGGCACCAGCCGAGGTAGGCGTCGGTGGACAGCCGGGTGTAGGTGTCGGTGCTGGTGCCGGTGAGCAGGCCGATCCGGCGGGCGCCGGCCTCGCTCAGGTGGTCGAGGATGCCGAGCACGGCGGCCTCGTGGTCGTTGTCGACCCAGGCGGTGACCGGGCAGTTGCCCGGCTTGCCGTCGCTGACCACCGGCACGCCGGACCGGTAGAGCTCGCTGACCAGCGGGTCCTGGTCGGGCGGGTCGATCACCACGGTGCCGTCCAGGGCGATGTTGCTCCAGACGTCGTGCCGCGAGGAGGCGGGGAGCACCACCAGCGCGTAGCCGCGGCTGAGCGCGGCGCTGGTGGCGGCCCGGGCCATCTCGGCGAAGTAGGCGAATTCGGTGAAGGTGAAGGGCTCCTCGCCGTACGTCGTGACGGTCAGTCCGATCAGGCCGGACCGGCCGGTGCGCAGGGTCCGGGCGGCGGCGGAGGGTCGGTAGCCGAGGCGCTCGGCGACCTCGCGCACCCGGCTTCTGGTCTCGTCGGGCAGGCGTCCCTTACCGTTCAGCGCGTCGGAGACCGTGGTGATCGACACTCCGGCGGCTGCCGCCACGTCCCGGATGCCGGCCCGCTCCAGGCGCCGTGAGGCGGTGGGTCGCCGACCGCTCTGGTTGGCTGCTGCTGTCATGGCGGACCGATCGTATGGCTCGTGACGGCGCTGCGTGACCGGTTCGCTACTGATTGCTGAAGATACGTTTCTCTGTGTGCCCGGCCGAACGGCCCCCTTCGATACCCGCCCAGATCCGGCCGTCTTACCTCTGACATGTGCCAAAGGAACCCGGCAGAATGGCTGATCTGCACCCGTAACCCGAACGAGCATCTCACCCCTACGGGTGAGCGGGTGGGTATCGTTCAGGGCACCCGACCGGGGTGGTGCGGGTGCGTACCCAGGACCGCTTGTGCCGGCGACCCCGTGCGCACGCGATCCGATGGCCGCAGCGAGGCGGCCGGAGAGAAGGAGACGACCGTGAGCGGAACGGCAGCGCAGGGCCCCCGGCTGAGGCCGACCCTGGACGGCATCCCGACGTACAGGCCCGGCAAGCCGGCCGGCGCCGACGCGTACAAGCTGTCCTCCAACGAGAACCCGTACCCGCCGCTGCCCGGTGTGCTCGACGCAGCCCTCGCCGCGGCCGGCACCTTCAACCGGTACCCGGACATGGCCGTCACCGCCCTCACCGAGGAGCTCGCCCGCCGCTTCGAGGTCCCCGCCGAGCACATCGCCACCGGCACCGGCTCGGTCAGCGTCGCCCAGTCCCTGGTGCTCTCCACCGCCGGGCCCGGCGACGAGGTGATCTTCGCCTGGCGCTCCTTCGAGGCCTACCCGATCGTCACCCAGGTCGCCGGGGCCACCCCCGTCCCGGTCCCGCTCACCGCGACCGAGGAGCACGACCTCGACGCGATGCTCGCCGCCGTCACCGACCGCACCCGGCTGATCTTCGTCTGCAACCCGAACAACCCGACCGGCACCGCCATCCGCCGCGACGAGCTGGTCCGCTTCCTGGACGCCGTGCCGACCGACATCCTGGTCGTCCTGGACGAGGCCTACATCGAGTTCATCCGCGACGAGCGGGTGCCCAACGGCATCGAGCTCTACCGCGACCGCCCGAACGTCTGCGTCCTGCGCACCTTCTCCAAGGCCTACGGCCTGGCCGGCCTGCGGGTCGGCTTCGCCATCGCCCACGAGCCGGTGGCCACCGCCCTGCGCAAGACCGCGGTGCCCTTCGGCGTCAGCCAGATCGCCCAGGACGCCGCCGTCGCCTCGCTGCGCGCCGAGGACGAACTGCTGGAGCGGGTCGAGGCGCTGGTCGCCGAGCGCACCCGGGTGGTCGCCGCGCTCACCGCCCAGGGCTGGACGCTCGCCGACACCCAGGCCAACTTCGTCTGGCTGCGCCTGGGCGAGCGCGCCCTGGACTTCGCCGCGGCCTGCGCGGCGGCGGGCGTGGTGGTCCGCCCCTTCCAGGGCGACGGCGTGCGGGTCACCATCGGCGAGGTGGCCGGCAACGACCTGTTCCTGGCGGCCGCGGAGGCCTTCCGCAAGGAGCTCTGAGCGTCGGCTGCAGCCGTTCCCCGGGGCCGGTCCGGCGCCGGGGGCGGGGGCCCGTGACCGTACGTCGGTCGCGGGCCCCGCGACCGGGCCGCGGTGAGGAGCCGACCGGGAAACGCTGGGAGTCTGCTGGGAGCTCGGCCAACGTTCGGTCAGCGTTCGGTAGCGCACTCCCCGGCAGGGCCCGGAATGTCGCGGCTTGCCCCCCTTACGGCGGCCAGGAACCTTCCAGCCCGGGCGCAGGAACTCGAAAGGGCGCGGCGCGAAGCTGTGCGCCATGAAGGTCCTCCCCCGACGGCGTGGTGCCGTCCTCCTCAACTCCGCGCTCGGTGTGGCCCTGTTGGGTGGGGCCGCGCTGGCGTACACCACCCTGGACAGCGGCACCAGCTCCGCCGCCGGCAAGTCCGGTGTGCGGACCGCGACCGTGGCCAAGGGCACCGTCCTGGCCACCGTGTCCGGATCCGGCACCCTGGCCTCGCCGTCCGACGCCGGCCTCGACTTCACCACCGGCGGCCGGCTGACCTCGGTCAAGGTCGGCGTCGGCGACACCGTCAAGGCCGGCCAGGTGCTCGCCACGGTCGACACCACCTCCGCCCAGCAGCAGGTGAACGCCGCCACCTCGGCCCTCAACGCGGCCGAGGCCAACCTCACCAAGGCCGAGGCCGGCGAGACCGTCACCACCACCAAGCAGCTGCCCGCGAGCGGCTCCGGCAGCTCCGGCGGCTCCGGCCGCAGCGGCGGGAGCGGCTCCGGCGCCCCCACCACCCCGGCCCCGCAGACCACCACCGTCACCACCACCAAGGTGGACCAGGCCCAGGTCGCCCAGGCCCAGCAGCAGGTCGACACCGCCGAGACCACCCTCACCAACGCCAAGGCCGCCCTGGCCGGCACCACCCTGACCGCCGTCACCGACGGCACGGTGGCCTCGATCGGCGCCAAGGTCGGCGAGACCGTCTCCGGCACCGGCGGCAGCGGCTCCACCGGCTCCGGCAGCGGCGCGAGCAGCGGCTCGGGCAGCACGAAGACGGGCACCTCCTCGACCAGCGGCAGCACCACCCCGAGCGGGTTCATCGTGCTCACCAACCCGACCGGCATGCAGGTCACCGCCGCCTTCTCGGAACTCGACTCGCTGAAGCTCAAGAAGGGCCAGGCGGCCACCGTCACCCTGAACGCCCAGTCCGACACCAAGCTCGAGGCCACCGTGCTGTCGGTCAGCTCGCTGCCCAGCTCCTCGGGCGGCTCCTCCGGCGCGGTCCAGTACGGCGCGACCCTGCAGCTCACCGGCGACACCTCCAAGCTGCGCACCGGCCTGAGCGCGACCATCTCGGTGGTCACCGGCGAGGCCGACAACGCGCTGTCGGTGCCGACCGCGGCGCTGGCCGGCACCGGCACCGGCCGGACCGCCACCCTGGTCCACCAGGACGGCAGCACCGAGCGGGTCGCGGTCACGGTCGGCGTCGAGGGCGACGCCACCGTGCAGGTGGTGGACGGCCTCAAGGAGGGCGACCAGGTCGAGCTGACCAGCACCACGGCCGGCACCGGCAACGGCTTCCCCAGCGGCCGGTTCCCCGGCGCGGGCGGCGTCGGAGGTGCGGGCGGTGCGGCCGCGGTCGGCGGCGCCGGCTTCGGCGGCGGTGGTACGGCCGGTGGCGGCCGCGCCGGCGGCGGCAACGGCGGCGGGGGCCGCGGCTGATGACCGCTCAGAAGCCGCCGGCGGGCGCCAGGCCCCCGGTGATCCAGATCCGCCAGGTGATCAAGTCGTACGGCCACGGCGACGCCGTGGTGCACGCCCTGCGCGGCCCGTCCGCGCCGGGCGGCGGCGAGCCGCTCGGGGTCAGCCTCGACATCGCCGAGGGCGACTACGTCGCGGTGATGGGCAGCTCGGGCTCGGGCAAGTCCACCCTGATGAACATCCTCGGCTGCCTCGACGTGCCGACCTCCGGCCGCTACCTGCTGGACGGCATCGACGTCGGCCACCTGGACGAGGGCCAGCTGTCGCTGGTCCGCAACCGCAAGATCGGGTTCGTCTTCCAGTCCTTCAACCTGGTCCCGCGCACCACCGCGCTCGCCCAGGTGGAGCTCCCGCTCGCCTACGCGGGCGTACGCGCCGCCGAGCGCCGGCGCCGGGCGCTCGCCGCGCTCTCCCTGGTCGGCCTGGCCGAGCGGGCCGGGCACAAGCCCAACCAGCTCTCCGGCGGCCAGCAGCAGCGCGTCGCGGTGGCGCGGGCCCTGGTCACCGCACCGGCCATGCTGCTCGCCGACGAGCCCACCGGAAACCTCGACAGCCACTCCACCGAGGAGGTGCTGTCGATCATCGACGGGCTGAACGCGGCCGGCCGTACGGTCGTCCTGATCACCCACGAGGACGAGGTCGCCCGGCACGCCAAGCGCGTGATCCGGCTGATGGACGGCGCGATCGTCAGTGACGTGCGGCAGGCCGAGGTCGACGGCCCGCCGCCCGCGCTCGGCGTGGAGGTGGGCGTGTGATGCTCTGGCAGATGCTCCGGTTCGCGCTCGGCGGACTGGCGGCCAACAAGGTGCGCTCGGCGCTCACCATGCTCGGGGTCCTGATCGGCGTCGCCTCGGTGATCCTGCTGCTGGCGGTCGGCAACGGCTCCTCGGTCGCGGTCAAGGACTCGATCACCGCGCTCGGCACCAACTCCCTCACCGTGTCGTCCACCAGCGCCCGCGGCGCCGCCACGGCGGCCAAGAAGCTCACCGTCGAGGACGCCAAGGCGCTCGCCACCGCCACCGACGCCCCGGCGATCAAGTCGGTCGCACCGGTGGTCACCACCACCGCCACCGCGCTGTACGGGAACATCTCGTACCAGCCGGGTTCGGTGGTCGGCACCTACCCCGCCTACTTCGAGACCGCCAACCAGAAGGTCGCCCGCGGCGACTACTTCTCCAACGACGACGTGCTGAACTCCCGCAAGGTCGCGGTGCTCGGCTCCGCCACCGCGAAGCAGCTCTTCGACACCGAGGACCCGGTCGGCAAGAAGATCGTCCTCGGGTCGACCCCGTTCACCGTGGTCGGCGTGCTGCAGGCCAAGGGCAGCACCGGCTTCAACGACCCGGACGACGTGGTCATCGCCCCGCTGCCGACCGTCCAGAACGCCTTCACGGGCTTCGGCTCGGTCAACCAGATCCTGGTCCAGGCCGGCTCGGCCGAGCAGACCACCGAGGCGCAGAACGACGTCAGCCGGATCCTGCTCGGCACCCACGCCATCGCCGACCCGGCCAAGGCCGACTTCCGGATCAGCAGCCAGTCCTCGCTGCTGACAGCGCGGGAGAGCACCACCCAGACCTTCACCGTGCTGCTCGGCGCGGTGGCCGCGATCTCGCTGCTGGTCGGCGGGATCGGGATCACCAACATCATGCTGGTCACGGTCACCGAGCGGACCAAGGAGATCGGCATCCGCAAGGCGCTCGGCGCACCCCGGGCGGTGGTCCTCGGCCAGTTCCTGATGGAGTCGACGCTGCTCTCGGTGCTGGGTGCCGGACTCGGGGTGCTGGCCGGCCTGATCGGCTCGCACTTCAGCATCGTCGGCATCAAGCCGGTGGTCATCCCCGAGTCGGTGCTCGGCGCCTTCGGGATCGCCGTCGCGATCGGACTGTTCTTCGGCAGCTACCCCGCCAACCGGGCCGCCCGACTGCGCCCGATCGACGCCCTGCGTCACGAGTGAACCCCTAGACCGATCAGGAGTGGTATCCCGCATGTCCACCAAGCCCAGCGACAACGAATCCGCGACCGAGCTGCTGGCCACCGCGCCGGACGCCCGCGACGTCTCCGCCGAACTCGCGGCCCCGCCACGCCGCAAGCTGCCCTGGCCGACCCTGGTGCTGGCCGGCTGCGTGATAGCCGTGGTCTCCTTCGCCGGCGGCGTCTGGTTCCAGAAGGACGGCGGCGGCAACGGCGGCGGCCAGCGGGCGACCGCGGGCGGCCAGGGCCAGAACGGCCAGGGCAACCGCCGCGGCGGCTTCGGCCAGGGCCAGAACGCCCCGGGGCAGGGCGGACAGGGCCAGGGCGGCCAGGGCCAGGGCGGGGCCGGCGGGTTCACCCGCGGCACGGTCAAGCAGGTCGACGGCACCACCGTCTACCTCACCGACGCGTCCGGCAACACCATCAAGGTGACCACCGGTGACTCCACCAAGGTCACGCTCAACAAGGAGGGCAAGGCCGCCGACCTGCAGCCCGGCCAGAGCGTCACGGTGGTCGGCAGCAAGGCCGCGGACGGCAGCTACACCGCCACCCAGCTCACCGAGGGCGCGGCCGGATTCGGCGGTTTCGGCGGCCGCGGCGGCGCGGCGGGCGGAGCGCCCGGCGGCGCCGGCGGCACGGCCTCCGGGACCGGCGGCAACTGACCCGGCACTGGGCCCCGCCCGGCCCCGACCCGTACGACGGGCCGGGGCCGGGCGCCGTGGGCGTACGGTGGCTCCGGACCCGGGGAGCCACGGCAGCCGGGCGGGGGAGGCGGCACCCGGGCCGGGGGAGTTGGCCAGAACCCGGTCGGCAGGGGTTTAATCCAAGCTTCATCAACCGCGCATAGCCTCCCCGGGCTATCGTCCGATGAGCAACCATCGACCGACCGGGAGGCGGATCACCGTGTCAGGGACAGCACAGCCGGCCGGCAGCCCGGCCCTCGGCACCACCTCCGGCGAGGCATTCCTGCTGGTCGTGGACGACGAGCCGAACATCCGCGAGCTGCTCTCCGCCTCGCTGCGGTTCTCCGGTTTCCGGGTGGTGTCGGCCGCGACCGGCGAGGAGGCGCTCGCCGCCGTCGCCGCCGAGCGGCCCGACCTGGTGGTCCTCGACGTGATGCTGCCGGACCTGGACGGCTTCGCGGTGGTCCAGCGGCTGCGCGAGCAGTCCCAGTGGCCGCAGGGCGGCGAGCACGTCCCGGTGCTCTTCCTCACCGCCAAGGACGGCACCGGCGACAAGGTGCAGGGCCTCGCGGTCGGCGCGGACGACTACGTCACCAAGCCGTTCAGCCTGGAGGAGCTGATCGCCCGGATCCGGGCGATCCTGCGCCGGGCCGGCGGCCCGGCCGAGGACGGCCGGCTGATGGTCTCCGACCTGGTCCTCGACCCGCTGGCGCACGAGGTGACCAGGGCCGGCGTCCCGGTCTCGCTCTCGCCGACCGAGTTCAAACTGCTGCACTACCTGATGGCCAACGTCGGCCGGGTGGTCTCCAAGGCGCAGATCCTCGACCACGTCTGGGCCTACGACTTCGGCGGCGACCTCTCCATCGTCGAGTCCTACATCTCGTACCTGCGCCGCAAGCTCGACTCCGGCACCGCCGCGCACGGCCCCAAGCTGATCCACACCGTCCGCGGCATCGGCTACGCCCTGCGCCGCCCCCCGCAGGGCTGAGCGGCCCGTGCGGTCCGTCGCCCGGCTCTCGCTCCGCGCCCGGCTGCTGGTGCTGGCCCTGCTGCTGGTCACCAC
The DNA here is from genome assembly GCF_040651175.1 of Kitasatospora sp. NPDC048540. Classification (NCBI taxonomy): domain Bacteria; kingdom Bacillati; phylum Actinomycetota; class Actinomycetes; order Kitasatosporales; family Streptomycetaceae; genus Kitasatospora; species Kitasatospora sp. NPDC048540. The sequence goes on along the minus strand of NZ_JBEZIR010000029.1, from coordinate 60,204 downwards.
CGGGCTGGTGGTGAGCGACACCCTGGTGCTCGGCGCGGTCAAGGTCCAGCTGGTCGAACGGGCGGACCAGCAGCTGGAACGCTTCGCCCAGCCGCTCGCCCACCGCCAGCCCGGCGCCCGGCTGCCCGGCGCGCTCGGCCAGGGACCGGGCCAAGGACTGGGCCAAGGACCGGGCCTGGGTCCGGGCCTGGGGCCACGGGCGGGCGGCCAGGGTGCCGGCCAGAACGGCGCGCAGGCCAACCAGAACGCGCAGGCCAACCAGAACGCGCAGGCGGGCCAGAACCCCCAGGGTCCGGCCGCGGGTGACGGGTTCGGCCAGGGCTTCGGCCGCCGGCCGGGTCCGTTCCTGCCCAGCCAGTACGTGGTGCAGTACCTGGCGGTCGACGGCACCGTCCAGGACATCTACCGCCAGCCGATCGACGACACCGACCCGCTCCCCAAGGTGGCCAAGCTCACCCCGGCGGAGATCTCCGCCCGCGGCGACGACTGCTTCACCGTCCCCGGGGAGCACGGCGACGGCAGCTGGCGGGTGCTCGTGCTGCCGATCCAGCGGCCGGCCGTGGCCGGCGGCCCCGCGGGCGGCGCCCCCGCCATCGGTGCCCCCGCCACCGGTGCGACGGCCGCCACCAGCGACTTCGCCGCCCCGAGCTATCTGCTGGTCGCGGTCTCGCTGGACGACGTGGACGCGGTGCTGGCCCGGCTGCGGACCACCTTCCTGACCATCGGCGGCTCGGTGCTGCTGGGCATCGCCGCGCTCGGTGCGTTCGCGGTCCGGGCGGGGCTGCGGCCGCTGCGCAAGATCGAGCAGGGCGCCCAGCGGATCGCCTCGGGCGAGCTCTCGCACCGGATGCCGGAGCTCGGGCAGCGGACCGAGATCGGCCGGCTCTCCACCGCGCTGAACGGGATGCTGAGCCAGATCGAGGCGGCGTTCTCCGCCCGGGCCGCCTCGGAGGCCCGGATGCGGCGCTTCGTCGCGGACGCCTCGCACGAGCTGCGGACCCCGCTGGCCGGGATCCGGGGCTTCGCGGAGCTGCACCGGATGGGCGCGCTGCAGGACGTTGACCGGGCGATGGACCGGATCGAGAGCGAGGCGGTCCGGCTCGGCACCCTGGTGGAGGACCTGCTGACGCTGGCCCGGCTGGACGAGGAGCGGCCGCTCGACCTCGCACCGATGGACCTGCGCACGCTGGCCGCCGACGCGCTGCACGACCTGACCGCGCTGGACCCGGGCCGGCCGGTCGCCCTGACCGGCCCGGACGGCACCGGCGCCCCGCAGCCCGCGCCGGTGCTGGGCGACGAGTCCCGGCTGCGCCAGGTGGTCACCAACCTGGTCGGCAACGCGGTCAAGCACACCCCGGCGGGCACCGCCGTCCGGATCGGGGTCGGCACGGTGGACGGCCGCTGCCTGCTGGAGGTGGCGGACCAGGGACCTGGCCTGACCGAGGGTCAGGCGCTGCAGGTCTTCGAGCGGTTCTACCGGGTCGACCCCTCGCGCAGCCGCCTGGAGGGCGGGGGCGCCGGCCTCGGCCTGGCCATCGCCTCGGCGCTGGTGCACGCGCACGGCGGTGACCTCACCCTGGACACCGCCCCCGGGCGCGGCTCGGCCTTCCGGGTACAGCTGCCGCACCAGCGCTGAGGGCCGCGCTGTCAAGTGCCCGGGCGTCCAAACGGCCGCCCGGGCGGTGGCTTGTGAGGCCGCTCCGATAGCCCGGATCATCGAACCCCACCCCCCTGTTCGAACGCGGATAAGCATGGTGGATACTCACCTTGTGAACGTGTTCACTTTCACAAGCGGGCAAGCTTGGCATGGCTGGTAGCGGTTTCATGCTAATGATGCGTTTTGCCCGCTGTGTGGTGGATCAGGGCATACCGAGCACGGAAGAGAGGGCGCCGTGGAGCTGGCAGTGGCTCACGAGACCATCGCGCGTTGGCAGTTCGGCATCACCACCGTCTACCACTTCCTCTTCGTCCCGCTGACGATCAGCCTGTCGGCGATAGTGGCGGGGCTGCAGACCGCCTGGGTGCGCACCGGCAAGGAGAAGTACTTCCACGCCACCAAGTTCTGGGGCAAGCTCTTCCTGATCAACATCGCGATGGGCGTGGTCACCGGCATCGTCCAGGAGTTCCAGTTCGGGATGAACTGGTCCGACTACTCGCGCTTCGTCGGCGACGTCTTCGGGGCCCCGCTCGCGATGGAGGCGCTGATCGCCTTCTTCTTCGAGTCGACCTTCATCGGCCTGTGGATCTTCGGCTGGGACCGGCTGCCGAAGAAGATCCACTGCGCCTGCATCTGGCTGGTCGCGATCGGCACGGTGCTCTCCGGCTACTTCATCCTGGCCGCCAACTCCTGGATGCAGCACCCCGTCGGGTACCGGATCGACCCGGCCACCGGCAAGGCGCAACTGACCGACATCGGCCGGGTGCTGTTCCAGAACACCACCCTGGTGCAGGTCTTCCACACCCTGACCGCGGCCTTCCTGACCGGCGCCGCCTTCATGGTCGGCATCGCCTCGTACCACCTGTGGCGGGCCGAGCGGGGCAAGGAGGGCGACGGCCGCAAGACCGCCGCGATGCGCACCTCGCTGCGGGTCGCGCTGGTCATCGCGGTGCTCGGGGGCCTGGGGACCGCGGTCAGCGGCGACACCCTGGCCAAGGTGATGTTCGAGCAGCAGCCGATGAAGATGGCCTCCGCGGAGGCGCTGTGGGACACCCAGGCGCCCGCGCCGTTCTCGATCTTCGCGGTCGGGGACGTCAGCCAGGGCCACAACTCGGTCGAGCTGGAGATCCCCGGGATACTGTCCTTCCTCGCCCACAGCGACTTCTCCACCGCCGTCCCCGGCATCAACGACACCGCCGCCGCCGAGGCCGCCCGCTACGGCGGACAGCCCGACGACTACATCCCGAACATCTTCGTCACCTACTGGGGCTTCCGCCTCATGATCGGCTTCGGGATGACCTCCTTCGTGGCCGCGCTGATCGGCCTGTGGACCACCCGGCGCCGGTTCTGGCTCGCGCCCGAGCACCGCACCGGCGAGGACGAGGCGCCGAAGCTGATGCTCACCAGGAACCGCGAACTCGGCCCGCTCCTGACGAAGTGGAGCTGGCGGATCGGCATCCTCACCATGGGCTTCCCGCTGATCGCCAACAGCTTCGGCTGGATCTTCACCGAGATGGGCCGCCAGCCCTGGGTGGTCTTCGGCCTGATGCGCACCGCCGACGCGGTCTCCCCCAACGTCTCCGTCGGCACCCAGATCGGCGCCCTGACCACCTTCACCCTGCTCTACGCGGTACTCGCCGTGATCGAGGTGAAGCTGCTGGTCAAGTACGCCAAGGCCGGCCCCGTCACGTCCGAGGAGCCCCCCACCAAGGACCCGACCCTGCGCGGCCCGTCCCCGGACGAGGACGCCGACCAGCCCCTCGCCTTCGCGTACTGAGGACGGAACGAGCATGCACCTCAACGACTTCTGGTTCGTCCTCATCGCCGTCCTGTGGACCGGCTACTTCTTCCTGGAGGGCTTCGACTTCGGGATCGGCATCCTCACCCGGACCCTGGCCCGCGACACCACCGAACGCCGGGTCCTGATCAACACCATCGGCCCGGTCTGGGACGGCAACGAGGTCTGGCTGCTGACCGCCGGCGGCGCCACCTTCGCCGCCTTCCCGGACTGGTACGCCACCCTGTTCAGCGGCTTCTACCTGCCGCTGCTGGCCATCCTGGTCTGCCTGATCGTGCGCGGGGTCGCCTTCGAGTACCGGGCCAAGCGCACCGGCGAGCGCTGGCAGCGCAACTGGGAGCTGGCCATCTTCTGGACCTCGCTGATCCCGGCCTTCCTGTGGGGCGTCGCCTTCGCCAACATCGTGCACGGCGTGGACATCGACCGGGACAAGAACTACGTCGGCGGCTTCTGGGACCTGCTCAACCCGTACGCCATCCTCGGCGGACTGGTGACGCTGGCGCTGTTCACCTTCCACGGCGCGGTCTTCGCGGCGCTCAAGACCGTCGGCGACATCCGCGAGCGGGCCCGCGCCCAGGCGCTCGGCCTCGGCCTGGCCACCGCGGTGCTCGCGGTGGTCTTCCTGGTCTGGACCCAGTCGCACTCCGGCAACGGCTGGAGCCTGGCCGCCCTGGTGGTCGCGGTGCTCGCCCTGGTCGCGTCGCTGGCCGCCAACAAGGTCGCCCGCGAGGGCTGGGCGTTCGTGTTCTCCGGGCTCACCGTGGTGGCCGCCGTCGCCGTGCTCTTCCTGGCGCTGTTCCCCGACGTGATGCCCTCCACCCTCGACCCGGCCTACTCGCTGACCGTCACCAACTCCGCCTCCTCGCCGTACACCCTCAAGGTGATGACCGTCGTCGCGGCCGTCTTCACCCCGATCGTGCTGCTCTACCAGAGCTGGACGTACTGGGTATTCCGCAAGCGGATCGGCGTCCAGCACATCCCGGCCGCCCCCCGGCCCGCCGACCACTGACCCGGAGCGACGGAGCACCACGATGGAGCGTCAGCAGCGGATGCGGCCGGTCGACCCGAGACTGCTCACCCACGCCCGCACCACCCGGGCCTTCCTCGCCGGGTCCGTCCTGCTCGGCGCGGCGGGCGCGGTGCTGGTGGTGGTCCAGGCCGGCCTGATCGCCGAGATCGTGGTCCGGGCCTTCCAGCAGCACGCGTACGGGCTCACCGGGCCGCTGCTGTGGCTGGCCGCCACCGCGGTCGGCCGGGCCGCCGTCGCCTGGCTCACCGAGCTGACCGCGCACCGCTCGGTCGCCCGGGTGAAGTCCACCCTGCGCGGCCGCCTGCTGGAGCACGCCACCGCGCTCGGCCCGTCCTACCTGGCGGGCCGGCGCACCGGCGAGCTCACCGCGCTCGCCACCCGCGGCATCGACGCGCTGGACGACTACTTCGCCCGCTACCTGCCGCAGCTGGCGCTCGCCGTGGTCGTCCCGGTGGTGGTGCTGGCCCGGATCCTGGGCGCCGACTGGGAGTCGGCCGCCGTCATCGCCGCGACCCTGCCGCTGATCCCGCTGTTCATGGTGCTGATCGGCCTGGCCACCCAGGCCAGGATGGACCGCCAGTGGGAGGGCCTGGCCCGGCTCTCCCACCACTTCCTGGACGTGGTGGCCGGGCTGCCCACCCTCAAGGTGTTCGGCCGGGCCAAGGCACAGGCCCGCACCATCGCCCGGGTCACCGACGAGTACCGCCGGGCCACCCTGCGGACCCTGCGGATCGCGTTCATCTCCTCGTTCGCCCTGGAACTGCTCGCCACCCTCTCGGTCGCGCTGGTCGCCGTCTCGGTCGGCTTCCGCCTGGTCGACGGCACCCTCGGCCTGGAGACCGGGCTGCTGGTGCTGATCCTCGCCCCCGAGGTCCACCTGCCGATCCGCCAGGTCGGCGCGCTCTACCACTCCAGCGTCGAAGGGCTGACCGCCGCCGGGCAGATCTTCGAGGTGCTCGAGACCCCGCTGCCCGCCGCCGGGACCCGCCCGGTGCCACCGCTGCGGGGGGCGGACATCACCCTCACCGGTGTCACCGTCACCCACCCGGGCCGCACCGCCCCCGCCCTGGACGGCGTCACCCTCACCCTCGGACCGGGCACCACCACCGCACTCACCGGCCCCAGCGGCGCCGGAAAGTCCACCCTGCTCGCCGTCCTGCTCGGCTTCACCCCGCCCACCGCCGGGAGCGTCCGGATCGGCGGCACCGACCTCGCCGACCTCGACCCGGCCGAGTGGCGCCGGCAGATCGCGTGGGTCCCGCAGCACCCCCAGCTGTTCGCCGGCACCATCGCCGACAACGTCCGCCTCGCCCGGCCCGACGCCACCGACCAGCAGGTCCGCGCGGCCCTCGCCGCCGCCCACGCCACCGACTTCGCCGACCCGGCCGCCGTGCTCGGCGAAGGCGGCGCCGGACTCTCGGCCGGCCAGCGCCAGCGGATCGCGCTGGCCCGGGCCCTGCTCGCGGACCGCCCGCTGGTCCTCCTGGACGAGCCGACCGCCAACCTCGACGGCGAGAGCGAGGCCGCCGTGGTGGACGCCGTCCGCGCCCTCGGCGAAGGCCGCACCGTCCTGCTGGTCGCCCACCGCCCGGCCCTGCTCGCCGTCGCCGGCCACCGCCACCACCTGCCCGGCCCCCCGCTGCCGCCCACCGCCCCCGCCCAGCACGACCTCCCCGCCCCGGCCGCCGCCACCGCCGCCCCGCGGACCGCCCCCGAGGAGCGGGACGACGCCCCGCCGGCCACCCCCGCCCGCCCCCGGCTGGCACGGTCCGTGCTGCTCGGCTCGCTCGCGCTCGGCTGCGCCGTCGCGCTGATGGCGACCTCCGGCTGGCTGATCTCCCGGGCCTCCCAGATGCCGCCGGTGCTCTACCTGATGATGGCCGTCACCTCCGTCCGGGCCTTCGGCATCGGGCGCAGCGTCTTCCGGTACGCCGAGCGGCTGACGGCGCACGACACGGTGCTCAAGGCACTCGGCGGCGTACGGACCGCCGTCTACGCCCGCCTGGAGCGGCTGGCGCCCGCCGCACTGCCCGGCTACCGCCGGGGCGACCTGCTCGCCAGGCTGGTGTCCGACGTCGACGCCGTCCAGGACCACTACCTGCGCTGGCGGCTCCCGGCCGCCGTCGCGCTCACCGTCTCGCTGGCCGCCTCGGCCGCGCTGGCCGCCTTCCTGCCGGCCGCCGGAGTGCTGCTCGCCCTCGGACTGCTGCTGGCCGGCGCCGCCGTGCCGGCCCTCGCCACCCTGGCCGGCGGCCGGTCGGAACGTCAGCAGGCACCCGCCCGAGGCGAGTTGGCGGTCGCCGTGGTCGACACCCTGACCGGCACCGCCGAACTGACCGTGGCCGGCGCGCTGCCCGCCCGGCTCACCGCCGCCCGCCACGCCGACCGTACGCTCACCCGGCTCGCCGCCCGCTCCGCCGCCATCGGCGGGCTGTCGGCCGGGCTGACCGCGCTGGTCACCGGCCTGACCGTGACCGCCGCCGCGGCCGTCGGCGTGCACGCCGTGCGAACCGGCGCGCTCCCGGGCGTCTGCCTGGCACTGGTGGTGCTCACCCCGCTGGCCGCCTTCGAAGCGGTGGCGGGCATGCCGACCGCCGTGCTCCACCGCGAACGCAGCCGCGCCGCCCGGGCCCGGCTGGCCGAACTGGCGGACACCCCCGACCCGGTCACCGAGCCCGCCGACCCGCGGCCGCTGCCCGAGCAGCCGCTGCCGCTCGCCGTCCGGGGCCTCACCGCCCGCTGGCCCGGCCAGGAACGGGACGCGCTGCGCGGCCTCGACCTGGACCTCGCACCCGGCCGCCGGATCGCCGTGGTCGGCCCGTCCGGCTCCGGCAAGACCACCCTCGCCCACGTGCTGCTCCGCTTCCTGGACCAGCGGGCCGGGACCGTCACCCTCGGCGCGGGCCGTCCACAGGGTGTGGACAGCCGTTCGATCCCCGGTGACCTGGTCCGCCGCACCATCGGCCTGTGCGCCCAGGACGCCCACGTCTTCGACAGCTCGCTTCGCGAGAACCTCCGCCTCGCCCGACCCGGCGCCGACGAGGCCGAACTGCGGGCCGCCCTGGCCGCGGCCCGGCTGCTCGACTGGGTGGACACCCTCCCCAGGGGCCTGGACACCATGGTCGGCGAGCACGGCGCCCGGCTCTCCGGCGGCCAGCGCCAGCGCCTGGCGCTGGCCCGCGCGCTGCTCGCCGACTTCCCGGTGCTGATCCTGGACGAACCCGCCGAGCACCTGGACCTGCCCACCGCCGACGCCCTCACCGCCGACCTGCTCGCCGCCACCGCCGGCCGGACCACCCTGCTGATCACCCACCGGCTGGCCGGCCTGGACGACACCACCGTGGACGAGGTGCTGGTGCTGGCCGACGGCGCCGTGGTGGAGCGGGGCCGCTGGTCCGACCTGGCCGCCCGCCCCGACAGCCGCCTGAGCGCGATGCGCGCACGCGAGCAGCGCGCCGACACCCTGCTCACGGCGGTCTGACCGCACACCGCACGGACAGTGGACAGACCGCACAAAAGGGGCGCATCGCTCTAGGCTCGACCCATGGAGACCCAGCCGTCCGGCCACCCCGAGCAGCCCCCGGCGACAGCACGGCCCGCACCCCCGGCCCGACCCCGTCGGCCGGCCCGCCCCGAGCCGTCCGACCGGCCCGACCAGGCCCCGCACCGGGTACCCGAGATCGCCTCCCTCGGCCTGGACACCCTGGTCACCGAGGTCTCCGAACGCCTGCAGTCCGCCGCCGCCGTCACCGACCGGATGCAACGCCTGCTGGAGGCCGTCGTCTCCGTCGGAGCCGGCCTCGACCTGCACGCCACCCTGCACCGCATCGCCACCGGCGCCGCCGAACTGGTCGACGCCGAGTACGCCGCCCTCGGCGTGGTCTCCCCCCACGGCACCGGCCTGTCCGACTTCATCCACGTCGGCATCGACGACGCCACCGCCGCCGCCATCGGCGAACTCCCCTCCGGCCGCGGCATCCTCGGCGCCCTGATCGACAACCCCGAACCGCTGCGCCTGGCCGACCTCGGCCAGGACCCCCGCTCCACCGGCTTCCCCCCGCACCACCCGCCGATGACCTCCTTCCTCGGCGAGCCGATCCGGGTCCGCGAAGAGGTCTTCGGCAACCTCTACCTGACCGGCAAGAAGGGCGGCGCCGGCTTCACCCCCGAGGACGAACAGGTGGTCCACGCGCTGGCCGCCGCCGCCGGCGTCGCCATCGAGAACTCCCGCCTGTACGAGGACGGCCGCCGCCGCGAACGCTGGATCGCCGGCGCCGCCGCCGTCACCACCGCCCTGCTCTCCTCGGACGAGGCCAAGGTCGCCCTGACCGTCGCCGCCGAACAGGTCAGGGAACTCGCCGACGCCGCCGTCGGCATGATCCTGCTGCCCACCGTCGACGGCCGGATGCGGGTCGCCCACGCCTCCGGCGAGGTCGCCGAGTACCTCAACGGCGAGCTGATGCCACCGGGCAGCTTCGCCACCCACCTGATGGCGGGGGAGAGCGTCTTCCTCGACGACATGTCCTCCGACCCCGCCGTGGTGCTCCGCCTCGCCCGCCGCTTCGGACCCTCGATGGCCCTGCCCATGGTGTCCTCCGGCCGGGTGCTCGGCGGCCTGTGCGTCTGGCGGCAGCGCGGCTCGGCCCCGTTCACCGACGACGAGAAACAACTCGCCCAGACCTTCGCCTCCCAGGCCGCGCTCGCCCTGCGGCTCGCCGAGGGCCAGCTCGACAAACAGCGCCTGGCCGTCTTCCAGGACCGCGACCGGATCGCCCGCGACCTGCACGACCTCGTCATCCAACGGCTGTTCGCCACCGGCATGATGCTGGAGAGCGCCGCCCGCCGCGCCGTCGTCCCCGAGGTCAGGACCGGCATCGGCCGGGCCGTCGACGAACTCGACGCCACCATCCAGGAGGTGCGCACCACCATCTACGCCCTCCAGCACGGCGACGCCGACGACGAACCCGACACCCTGCGCACCCGCGTCCTGCGCGAGGGCAGCCAGGCCGCCGCCGTACTCGGCTTCAAACCGACCATCACCTTCACCGGCCCGCTGGAGAGCCTGGTCGGCGAGAAGACCTCACGCCAACTGCTCGCCGCCCTCCGGGAGATGCTCTCCAACACGGCCCGCCACGCCCGCGCCTCCCGGGTCGCCGTCGAGATCGACGCCACCGTCCACCTCGACGCCGAGGGCCACCCCGTACCGGGCGACCCGGAGTCCCTGGAACGGGCCGGCAAACCCGGCGTCCTGCTCACCGTCACCGACGACGGCATCGGCATCCCGGACGGCGGCCGCCGCAGCGGCCTGCGCAACCTCGCCCGCCGGGCCGAGGTCCTCGGCGGCGACGCCTGGCACGAGCCCGGCCCGCACGGCAAGGGCACCCGGGTCCGCTGGACCGCCCGCTACTGACCGGCCCGCCACCCGCGGCCGCCCCACCCTCAGGGCAGCAGCGTCTCGATCACGGCCGCCACCCCGTCGTCGTCGTTGCCCACCGTGTGCCGCGCCACCGCCGCCAGCACCTGGGGATGAGCGTTGGCGACCGCGTACGCGCTGCCCGCCCAGGCGAGCATCTCCAGATCGTTCGGCATGTCACCGAAGGCCACCACCTCCGAGCGGTCGATGCCCTGCTCGGCACACCACCGCGCCAGCGTGCTCGCCTTGGTCACCCCCCGCGCGCTGATCTCCAGCAGCGCCACCGGACTCGACCGGGTGATCTCCGCCAGCGCACCCGCCACCACCCGCGCCCTGGCCAGGAACACGTCCGGGTCCAGCTCCGGATGCTTGGCCAGCAGCTTGAACAGCCCGCCCACCCGACCGTCGCCGAGCAACTCCTCGGCCGCGGCCACCGGATGGTCCTCGTCCGACCCCCACATCCGCAGCTCGTACCCCGGCTCCCGGGCGAAGCCACCCGGGTACTCGAACGCGAACGACGTCCCCGGCAGCTCGGCCCGCAGCGCCTCCACCACCGCCAGCGCGTCCGCCACCGCCAGCGGGAAGGTCTCCAGCAGCTCACCGCGCCGCACGTCCACCACCGCGCCGCCGTTCGAGCAGATCGCCACCCCGTGGCCGCCGATGTGCGAGCTGAGCTGCGCCATCCAGCGCGGCGGCCGGCCGGTCACGAACACCACCTGGACACCCGCCCGCTCGGCCCGGGCCAGCACCGCGGCCGTCCGCTCGGAGACGGCGCCGCTGGCGCACAGCAGGGTGCCGTCGAGGTCGGTGGCGATCAGGCGGGGGCGGGGGGAGGTGGTCACCGCTCCATCTTCGCTCACCTGCGCACCGGCCCGGGAGAGGCATGCCCTCCCGGGCCCGCGCCCCGGACCGTGCTCAGCCGGTCCGCAGGGTCAGCGCGGCGGTGTGCAGCGTCCCACCGGTCCGGAACTGCACGAACAGCCGCCAGTCACCGGCCGCCGGCAGCTCGGCGTGGAAGCGCAGCGACGGCCCGCCGCCGCCGTCCGCCGCCGCGCCCTCCGGGTGCAGGTGGGCGAAGGCCAGGTCGCCCGCGTGGAAGGCGGTCAGGTGCCCGAAGGTCCCCAGGTACGGCTGCAGGTCGGTGACCGGCTGCCCGTCCCTGGTCACGGTCAGGCCCAGCTCGCCGCCCTTCGGCGCGCCGCCGTCCACCGTGACGGTGTAGCCGTCCACGGTGGCGCTCCCGGCCGCCGCCGGCAGCGGGACGGGGCTCGCCGCGCCCGGTACGGTGACCTGCTCGCCGAGCACCAGCGCGCCGCCCTTCCCGGGGCCGCTGTCCGGCGTGAACGAGGCGTACAGCCGCCAGTCGCCCGCCGCGAGCGGCTCCAGCGCCGCGCGCCAGGTACCGTCCGGGCCGAGCTCCGGGTGCAGGTGCTGAAAACCGGTCAGGTCGGAGCGGATCGCGTAGAAGTGCAGCTGCTCGGTCTGCTCCGGCACGTACGCGGTGACCGGCGCGCCGTCCGGCCCGGTGATCCTGAACCGGTACTCCGAGCCGGCGAGCGCTCCCGCCAGCCGGTAGCCGTTCCGCTCCGCGGCCAGGCCGGACCCGGCGGCCGCACCGGCCGTCCCGGTCGTGTCGTGACCGGCCATGCCGTGACCTGCCATGTCGTGGCCGGCCGTGTCCTGCCCGGCGGTGGCGTGGCCGTGGTTGTGGCCCTGGTGCGGCGAGCCGGCCGGTGACGCGCAGGACGTCAGCGCGACGGCCAGCAGACCGGCCGCCGCCGCGGCGGACAGCGCACGGCGCAGTGGATCGGTGGTGGGGGTGGTCCTCACGGGTGTGTCTCCAAGGGTGGTACGGACAGGATGCCGATGACCGGATCCCGGACGGGTCCGGCCGCGCCCGTCACGTCCGCGAGACGCACACCCGCAGCAGCACCGCACGCCCCCGCGCCGGCGGCGCCCGGCACCCCGACACCGGCGCCGCCACCGGACCGGCGCCCGCCGCGGGCCGCCGCGGCAGCGGCCCGAGCGGCGCGGGCCCGGGCTTGCCGACGGTCACCCCCGACGCCCGCGCCGGCGTTGCCACGCACAGCCCGTCCGGCCGTTGCACCGTCGGGGTCCGGCCGGGGCCGGCCTGCTGGTGGTGGTGCGCTCCGACGGCCACGGCCCGGTGGCAGCCGGCCGCCGCGGCCGGGTCACCGTGCATCAGGAACAGCCCCAGCAGCAGCGCGCACAGCACCCCGAACCGGGGCACCGCCCCACCGCGTACCGCCATCCCCGCCCCCGCCACCCCGCCGTCCGTCCGACCCGCACCGGCCGCCCTGCTCAAGGTACCCCCACCCGGTATCGCGACGGGATCCGCCGGGCGTCCGGGCACCGTCCGGCTTCCCGAGGCTCCGGGTCCTGCACTACGGTCGACCCGCATGCCGCTACGGGGGAGGTAACCGCATGGCGATCGAGCTGCCCGGTGAAGTCGTGTCACTGCTGTCGTTCATCGGGATCAACTGGCCGACGGTGAACGAGGACAGCGTGCGGGAGTTCGCCTCGCACGTCAGGGAGTTCGCCGGGAACGTGGAGTCCGCCCACCGCGAGTCGACGGCGACCGTGCACGCGCTGGGCGCCGCCTACGAGGGCGCGTCGTACGAGGCACTGCTGGCCAAGTGGTCGCAGCTGTCGGACAGTCACTTCAACGAGCTGGTGCAGGCCTGCCACGCGGTCGCGACGGCGCTGGACGTGGCCGCGGACGTGATCGTGGCGATGAAGCTGGAGACCATCGCCGAGCTGGTGGTGCTGGCGGCGGCGCTGGTGGCGGACCAGGCGGCGGCGGTGGCGACCCTCGGGGCGGCGGAGGCCGCGGTGATCGCCATCGAGGAGGCGAGCAAGCGGCTGGTCAACTACCTGGAACAGCAGCTGGAGCAGTACGTCATCGGGCAGGTGATCGAGGCCGCGATCGACCCGCTGGTCGAGGTGGTCGCGGGCGCGGTGAGCGGGCTGGTCTTCGAGGCGGCGGAGTCCGCACTCGGGGTGTCCGGCGGCGGCGGGGGCACGGGCTTCCGGATCGACCCGGACGCGCTGGACGAGCACGCCCGGCTGATGCACGACCACGCCGAGACGGTGGCCGGCCACGCGCAGGCGTTCCAGGCCAAGGTCGCCGGGGTGAGCTTCGAATGAGCAACCAGATCGTCAGAGCGCTGGAGCACGGCGCGCAGAAGCTCGGCAGGACACTGGCCGAGGACGCCGGCAAGGCGCTGAAGGGCTTCTACCGCAAGGCCGGCGACAACCTGAAGAAGGTCGCCCACAACCACCGCGAGACCGACGCCAAGCACGCCCGCGACCTGGAGCGGATCCTCAAGGGTGAGGACGGCAAAGGGCTGCCGCACCCCCGCTCGGGCGGCGGCGCAGGGCGGGGCGGCGGCTCGCACCCGCGCGGCCGCGGCCGCGACCAGGTACGGAGCCCGCGCACCGAGGGCCGACGGCACGACTCGCGCTGCCCGGGCGGCGAGCCGGTCGACATGGCGACCGGCCGGATGTTCATCGACCAGGTCGACGCGGACCTGCCCGGGTCGCTGCCGCTGCAGTTCACCAGGAACTTCGAGTCCGGCTACCTCGCGGGCCGCTGGATGGGCCCCAGGTGGCTCTGCACCTTCGACGAGCGTCTGGAGATCGACGAACAGGGCGTCGTCCACCTTCGCGCCGACCGGATCACCCAGGCCTACCCGCATCCCGAACCCGGCCTGCCCGTCTTCGCGTCGGCCGGCTCCCGGCACGAACTCGACCTGCACGAAGGCGTCTTCACCGTCACCGACCCCGCGGCCGGCTTGGTCAAGGAGTTCACCCCCACCCCCGAGGGCGACGAGGCCCTGCTCACCCGGGTCCGCGACCGGCACGGCCGCCACTACACCCTCGTCTACGACGCCGACGGCGTCCCGCAGTCCATCACCCACTCCGGCGGCTACCGGCTGCTGGTCACCGTCGACGCCGACCGCATCACCGCCCTGCGCCTCGCCGGGGCCGGCGACAACGGCGGCGACGCGCTCCTCATGCGGTACAGCTACACCGACGGCCACCTCAGCGCCGTCTACAACTCCTCCGGCAAGCCCATGCGCTTCGCCAACGACGCCACCGGCCGCATCCTCTCCTGGACCGACCGCAACGACTCCCGGTACCGCTACACCTACGACCACCTCGACCGGGTGGTCGACGAGGGCGGCACCGACGGCTTCCTCCGCTTCCGCTTCGGCTACGGCGACCCCGATCCCACGACCGGCCTCAGGACCCACACCGAGACCGACGCGCTCGGCCACACCACCACCTACCTGGTCAACGAGCACGCCCAGATCACCTCGCGGACGGACCCGCTCGGCCACACCACGCTCACCGAACGCGACGAGTTCGACCGCCTGCTGGCGGAGACCGACCCGCTCGGCCACACCACCCGCTACGCCTACGACGGCGCCGGCGACCTGGTCACCATCACCCGGCCCGACGGCCTGCAGAGCACCGCCGAGTACGCCGACGGCCTCGCTCTGCCCACCGTCATCACCGCACCGGGCGACGTGACCTGGCGGCAGACCTACGACGGCCGCGGCCGCCGGGTCACGCTCACCGACCCGCTCGGCGCCGTCACCCGCTACGAGTACGACGACCTCGGCCACCCGGTCTCGGTCACGGACGCGCTCGGCGCAGTCACCCGCCTGCGGTGCGACCCGGCCGGGCTCCCGGTCGAGGTGACCGGCCCGACCGGGGCCACCGCCCGCTACCAGCGGGACGCCTACGGCCGCACCGTGGCCATCACCGATCCGCTCGGCGGTGTCACCCGGATGACCTGGACCGTCGAGGGCCGCCCGGCGAGCCGGACCACGCCCGACGGCGCCACCGAGACCTGGACCTACGACGGCGAGGGCAACCGGACCGCCCGCACCGACCCGCTCGGCCGGACCACCACCTTCGAATTCACCCACTTCGAGGCCCTCGCCGCCCGCACCACCCCCGACGACGCCCGCTACACCTTCGGCTACGACGAGAACATGCAGCTCGTCTCCGTCACCGACCCCCTCGGCAAGCAGTGGACCTACGCGTACGACGCGGCGGGACGGCTCATCGGGGAGAGTGACTTCCACGGCCGCACGGTCGGCTACGGCTACGACGCGGCCGGGAGCCTGACGGAGGTGTCCGACGCCCACGGCCGGCAGACCCGCTACCGCTACGACCGGCTCGGCCGGGTCGTGGCCAAGGAGGCCGACGGCCGTGTCACCACGTACCGGTACGACGCCGCCGGCTGCCTGACCGGCGCCGCGGATCCGGACACCCGGATCACCCGGACCGTCGACGCACTCGGCAATCTGCTGACCGAGACCGTCAACGGACGCACCCTCGTCCACCACCGCGACGTCCTCGGCCGCCGGACCCGCCGCATCACACCCGCCGGGCACACCAGCGACTGGACCTACGACCCCGACGGCCGGCCGACCGAACTCACCACGTCCGGCGGCACGTTCGACTTCTCCTACGACGCGGCCGGACGCGAGTGCGAACGGACCGTCGACGGCACGCTCACCCTCAGCAGCGCCTGGGACGGCCGGCACCGGCTCACCGGCCAGACCCTCCGCAGCCGCTCCGCCACCCTGCAACAGCGCGACTACCGCTACCGCGCCGACGGCCACCTCATCGGCGTCACCGCCCAGGTCGGCGGCGGGCGGAGCTTCGAGCTGGACGCGATCGGCCGGGTCACCGCCGTCCGGGCCGAGAACTGGACGGAGAGCTACGCCTACGACCCGACCGGCAACCTCGTCGACGCCCAGTGGCCCGCCGCCGAGCCGGCGAGCGCCGCACTCGGCGCCCGCACCTACCAGGGCACCCAGCTCGTGTCCGCCGGCCGGATCCGGTACGAGTACGACGACCGCGGTCGCACGGTCCTGCGGCAGCGGACCCGGCTGTCCAGGAAGCCCGACACCTGGCGCTACACCTGGGACGCCGAGGACCGGCTGACCGGCGTCGTCACCCCGGACGGCACCTCCTGGCGCTACCGCTACGACCCGCTCGGGCGCCGCACCTCGAAGGAACGGCTCGCACCTGACGGCTCGGCGGTCGAGGAACGCGTCGAGTTCACCTGGGACGGCTCGCACCTCGCCGAGCAGACCACGCACGCCCCGTACCTGCCGGGTCCCTACACGCTCAGCTGGGACCACCAGGGCCGGCGTCCGCTGGCCCAGACCGAGACCATCACCACCCACGAGTCCGCCGGATCCGCGCAGGACCGGATCGACCGCCGGTTCTTCGCCATCGTCACCGACCTCGTCGGGACCCCCACCGAACTCGTCGACCCGGCCACCGAGACCCTCGCCTGGCGCACCACCACGACCCTGTGGGGGAGCACCACCTGGCCGAGCGACAGCGCCGCGTACACGCCCCTGCGCTTCCCCGGCCAGTACTTCGACCCCGAGACGCGGCTCCACTACAACCTGCACAGGTACTACGACCCGGAGACCGCCCGCTACACCTCGCCGGACCCGCTCGGGCTCACCCCCGCGCCCAACCCGGACACCTACGTCCACAACCCGCACACCTGGTCCGATCCGCTCGGCCTCTCCCCGCACCCGCCGCGGCCGCCGATGCGGTGGGACCACAACAACATCGACGCCAAGTACGACAAGCACGTCCTGGGGCAGGGGAAGCGTCCCGGCGAGAAGGCCGACATGCCCGAGTACCAGGACCGGGACAAGGACGACGACGGCTTCGGCCGGTACGAGCAGGACGCGGAGCACCTGATGAACCGCCCCCTGGCCCCCGACATCCGGGAGGTGGACCGCGCGAGCGACGGCGCGGTCCTGCGACTGCACACGCCCACGGGCCGGCTGGTGTTCGGGCAGAATGGCAAGATCACGAACTTCTTCCGGCCGGACGACCCGATCGAGTACATGGACAAGGAGAGCAAGCGCTAGTGGGAGCCGACTTCGAACGGGAGTTCTCGCAGGCGTTCACCGCCAAGGGGTGGCGCACCGGGATCACCCCTCGGGAGGCACTGGACCGGTGGCAGCGGTTCGCCACCGACTGCGAGGCCGGGTTCCCCTGGGACCTCGACGACTACCTCAACGACCTGTCCCTGCGAACGGTCCTCTCCGACGTCCTCCCCCGGCTGGCCGGCCCGGAGGCGGGCGGCCTGCGGGACGCGATCGGCCGGATCGACCCGGCGGTCCGGCAGGTGCTGACCGACGACTCGTTCCCGTCCTACCCGATCGACCAGTGGTGGCTGCGCAACAGCCCGTCGTACGCGGCCCGGAGCTTCTGCGAGGAGTTCGAGGCCGCGTACGGCGTCCGCATCCGCCGGCAGTCGCGCTTCGACGACGACGTGGCCGAACTCTCCCGGCTGGTGTCCACCGGCCTCGGGCCGGCCGACGCCTGCCTGCGCCTACGGGCCTCGGGGCGCTACGCCACCACCGCGGACGGCCTGTTCCTGCGCGCGGCCAAGCAAGGCCTCGGCCTCGACCGGCGGGCCGCGAGGGTCCTCTGGTCCTGGCTCACCGGGACCATCACCGACGCCGAACTCCGCTCCTCCCTCGACCAGGTGTGACGACCGGCCCACCCTCGTCATCGAGGCACCCGCACAAGTGCCGGAGAGACTGGTGAACCTCCTCGAGCGACGCAGGCTCCTGCTGGAGAGCAGTGGTCTCACCGTCCTGCCCGACACCGACCAGGAGATCCGGCCGAGTCCGCAGAAGGTGTGGCAAGGCGTCGCGGGGTTCCTGGTCGAGCCCGACGTCAGCGTTCCGACCGCGCGGCCGGACTGGGCCGAGCAGGTCGACACGCGTTGGCGCGAACTCGCCCGCCGGCACGGCCTGATCGGCCCGGACGGCACCTTCCTCATCCATGTCGGCGCCCGCGGCCTCGGGGGCCTCGGCTGGGCCCGGGTCCGCCGGCAGGACGACGCCCGCCTCGCGGCGACACTGACCGACGGGCCCGGGCAGCCGGAATTCGTGACGATGTCCTGCGACGGTCGCACGGCCTGTGGCGTCACGACCGAGGAGGACAGCATCTGGCTCGTCCGCACCGACTCGGAGCCGGACGGCTGAGAGCCGCGATCCTGCTCGGACTCAGATCGCGATGAGCCGTACGCGAGGTCCGCAGAGCCTGGCCAAGTCGTCGACATCCGAGGTGAGTACGGCCACCGGCCCTGCCTGCCGCGGTGCCATCTCGGTCACGGTCACATGCTTCCGGTCGTGCAGGCCCGCCCGTTTCAACTGCTCGGCCGAGGCCTGGCGGCCCAATCGGTGACCGGCTCCACTCGGTGGAGCCTCGTTCGCCCATCGCGGTCCGACCTGCGAGGACGCTCCGTCGCGGGTCAGATCGGCTCGACGGCGATGCGGCCGTGGCACAGGCGGCGCAGACCATCGACATCGCTGGTCACAACAGTCACGTCGCCGTGCTCCGCGTGCGCGGTGGCTGCGAGTATGGCGTCGGTGGCGTACTTATGGCCGTGAAGCCCCTCGGCTGCCAGTAGCTTGCCTGCCGCTCGCGCGATGTCCTCCGTGATGGGGCGCACCTTGGTGAGGGAGACGGCGTGGTCGAATGCCGCCTGCGGCACCTTGGGGTCACGCGCCTCCACCAGTGTGGCCGCACTCGTCACCACCAGAAGATCCAGCGTGCGGGTGACGTCGAGCCACACCGTCATGTCACGATGCCGCCGGGAGAGCTTCGACAGGGCCTTGCTGTCGAGAACGAGGGTGCCGCTCACGCGGCGTCCGCCGGAGCGGAGTCTCCGCGGTGAGCAGCATGGTGTGAGCGGATGCGTTCGGCCTTGGCCGCCGCGTCGGCCGGATCCACCGGCCCGTGCTCGGCTTCGGCCTCCTTGATGTACTCGTCGATGGCTTCGCGCTGGAGCTGTCGCTGCACAGCCTCCTCGATGTACGAGGAGATGCCCTGCTTGCCGGCCCGCGCGCGAATCGCCTCCAGGGTCTCGGCTCGCAGGGAGACGCTGGTGACTCGAGTCTTGCCAGGTCGAGGTGTACTCATACCGAAAATGTAGTACATGATGTGTGAGGCTGTCGGTGGTCGGCTCCGGAGTCATCGACCACACCCCTGATCTCGATGCACGTAGGGTCGGCAGCATGCGACTGAGCACCGTGATCCTCCCCATCCACCGGTGGGGCGAGGGACAGAAGATCTGGCGGCGGGCCGAGGACCTCGGCTTCCACGCCGCGTACACCTACGACCACCTCTCGTGGCGGTCGTTCCGGGAAGAGCCGTGGTTCGGGGCGGTGCCCACCCTGACCGCTGCCGCGACCGCCACCGAGCGGATCCGCCTCGGCACCCTGGTGACCTCGCCGAACTTCCGCCACCCGGTCACCCTGGCCAAGGAACTGCTGACCGTCGACGACATCTCGGACGGCCGGCTGACGGTCGGCATCGGCGTCGGCGGCGTCGGCTTCGACGCGACCGCGATGGGCCAGGAGGCCTGGTCGCCGAAGGAGCGGGCGGACCGGTTCGGGGAGTTCCTGCCGCTGCTGGACCAGCTGCTGACCGAGGACTCGACCACCTCCGAGGGCCGCTACTACTCGGCCGTCGAGGCCCGGAACATCCCCGGCTGCGTGCAGCGGCCGCGGGTGCCGTTCTACGTCGCCGCCACCGGCCCGCGCGGGCTCAAGCTCGCCGCCCAGTACGGCCAGGGCTGGGTGACCTACGGTGACCCGCGCGGCCCGGCGGACGTCCCGGTGGACCAGGCACCCGCCGTGATCGCCGGACAGCTGGCCAAGCTCGCCGCCGCCTGCGAGGAGCGCGGCCGGGACGTCGCGGAGCTCGAGAAGGTCCTGCTCCAGGGGTCGACCGCGGAGCGGCCGCTGGCCTCGCTGGACGCCTTCGTCGACTGGGCCGGCACCTACCAGGAGATGGGCATCACCGAGCTGGTGGTCCACTGGCCGGTACCCGACTCGATCTTCGCCAACGACCTCGCGGTCTTCGAACGGATCGCCACCGAGGGCCTGGCCCAGCTGGGTTGACCTGCGCCTGAACCCCTCAGGGGCGGCGCCCCGGCGCAGTCGGGTGGCCACCACGTGGCCACCCGATTGCGGTTCGATCACGACGTGTCCGATTGATGGCCCATTGGGCCGACTTTCGCTGGGAATGCGGTTGTTGCACCGGTCAGCGGACTCTCATAATTCCAGCTGACACGCGTGTCGGTCGGCTGCACGGGAGCACCGGGGGAGGCCCCGAGGGGCCGCGGTCCGAACGCGGAACAGACCGTTCTGCCTGGGGGGAGTCCCTTGACCGTGCCCGAAGACAGCCCTGAGGCCGAATCGGCTGCCAGCGAGAGCCCGGTGACGGCGCTCGAGCCCGCGCCCGAGCCCGAGGCCGCGCCGGCGCCCGAGGCCGCGCCGACGTCGCAGCCCGCCCCCGAGGTCCCGTACCCGGCCCCCGTGCCCGTCCCAGCGCCCGGCCTGGTGCTGACGCCGGAGCAGGAACCCCGCCGTGCCCCGGGCCGGGCCGCCCGCGTGACCCTCGCGGTGGTCGGCCTGCTGGCCGTCACCGCCGCCAGCACCGTGGTGACGGTCGCCGTCGGCAAGCCGGACGGCAAGCCCCGCGCCGCCGCGGCCGCCCCCGCCGCCGCGCCCGCTGCGTCCGCCTCCGCGACCCCGTCGCCGAGCCCGACCCCGTCCCCCACCCCGTCGGCGAGCACCCCGCCGCCCCCGCCGAAGCCCAGCAGCACCCTGCACGGCACCGTCAACGGCGACCGCCACGGCGGCGACCTGCGGTTCTTCCTGGTCCCGATGCCCGACGGCGCCGAGTCGTACGGCTCGGCGGACGGCATCCAGCTGAGCACCAAGGAACTGTGCGAGGAGTTCGGCAACGCCGACGAGATGCCGGAGATCCTCAAGTCCTACGGCTACCAGGACGACGCGGCCGAACGGCGTTACCGCACCGCAGACGGCAAGCAGGAGGTGCTGGTCCGGATGCTGCGCTTCAAGAACAGCAGCATGGCCAGGGAGTTCGCGAAGGGCATGACCTTCGACTCCGGCGACTCCTTCGACGTCGACGGCGACAGCAACGCCAAGGGTGTGCTGATGAAGCCCGAGCAGGAGGCCTGGACCGGAAAGCTGGTCGGCGTCTCCTCCATCGGCGACATCGAGTACCAGGTCTCCGTCTACGTGAAGGGCACCCCGGACAAGGCCCTGCTGGCGGACGCGATGAAGCGTCAGCGCGAACGGCTGGGCTCCGGTGGCTGAGCCGCGACCGGCCGAGCAGCCGGACCCCGTACCTGACGCGACCTCATCTGCCCAGGAGCACCTAGTGACCACCGAAACCCCGGAGCCGGCACCGGCTCCCGAGGCACCGGCGGCGCCGCCCGGCCCGCCGGCGCCCGCCGACGCGCAGCCCGCCCCCGCCGGGGCCACCATCACCGTCACCGACGTCGTCGAGGCCGGAACCGAGCCGGGAACCCAGGCCGGGACCGAGGCCGATGCCGATGCCGATGCCGATGCCGATGCCGGGACCGGTGCCGAGACCGGGTCCGCCGCGCCCGCGCGCCGGATCAGCACCGCGCGCCTGATGGTGGCCGCCCTGCTGATCGGCCCGCTGCTCGGCGCCGTCGGCGGCTACGCCATCCAGGCCGGCCGCGCCCCGACGCCCCTGCCGCCGCTGCAGGTCGGCGCCCCGCACTACCCCGCCACCACGCTGGACGAGCAGGCCGCAGCGGCGGCCCGGCCCAAGCCGCTGGTGGTCGACGGCGACCTGCGCAAGCTGCTGATCAGCAAGCCGGACGGCGCCGAGCAGTGGGACGACTTCGGCTACGGCGACGACTCCGGCTGGATGTCGATCGGCGAGAAGGCGCTCTCCTACGGCGGCGCCGACCGCCGCTTCCGCTCGATGCTCCAGGCGGGCTTCCGCCGGGACGCCTTCCTGGCCTGGCGGAAGGGCGAGACCAAGTACCTGGTCGAACTCATCCAGTACGACGACGACTCCAGCCAGTCGGCGGTCGCCGACATCAACGAGGCGGCGGACGGGCAGCCCCTGGACGGCGGCACCATCAACGGGTACTACAGCGCGTCCGACAAGCAGCTCACGTACGCCGAGAGCACCGAGAAGTACTACTACGGGGAGGCGGTCGCCCGGCGCGGCACCGTCGCGATGGTGATCACCGTCTACTCCCCGACCCAGGTCAACGGCGATGAGCTCAAGGCCCTCGCCAAGCTGCAGTGGGAGCGGCTGGTATGAGTGAGTCCGCAGTGAACCCGGGTACGGCCGAGCCGTCGCCCACCGCCGTCGAGCCCACCGTCGTCGAGGCCGCCCCCGCGCTCCCGGCACCCGGTCCGACCGAGAGCCCGACCGAGAGCCCGGCCGCTGCTTCGGCCGGCGTCCCGGCCGACGACGTCCCGGCCGGTGCCTCGGCCGACGCCCTGACCGGCGCTCAGGCGGATGCCCCCGCGCCCGCCTGGCCGTCCGCGCCCCGGACCGCACCGCGCGCCCCCTTCGCCGTCCGCGCCGGTGCCGCCGTGGTGGCTGCCGCGCTCGTCGGTGTCGGCCTCGGCCTCGGCATCCTCAAGGCCGGGTACGGCGAGAGCGACACCACCCCGGTGGCGGCCGCCGCTACCGCGAGCCCGTCCGCCGCACCGAGCCCCTCCTTCGGCGCCAAGTCCAACGGCAGCCACTTCGGTTCGATGCGCGACCTGCTGCTGCCGGTGCCCGCCGGCTACCGGCTCGGACCCGACTCCGGCGCCTACGGCAACGACACCGAACTGACCGAGGACCAGCGCAAGGCGTGGGTCGAGGACGACGTCCGCGCACTGCCGCCCAAGCTCCAGGACCTGGTCCGCAAGGTCTGGCAGGACACCCCGCTCAAGGGCGCCGGCGTCCGCACCCTGGTGTCCGGCGACTCCGGCACGGTGATCACGGTCTGGCTGCTGCAGTACCACCAGGAGGCCGTCCAGGCGGACAACGCCTGGGAGCAGGCGCTGGGTTCGGACTCGGGCCTGTTCCGGATCGGTCCGGACATCCCGGGCCACGCCGAGGCGCACTGCTACCTCCCGCACCTGCCGCCGGGCTCCCTGGTGGACTCCCTGTCCTGCTCCGCGGCCGAGGGCGACCTCCGCGTGGTGGTGCGGGTCGAGGGCGTCGCCCCGCTGCCCAAGGACAAGGTCGTCACCATCTTCACCCAGCAGCTCGACCGGCTGGCCCGCCCAGGAGCGTCCGTATGACCGACACCACCGCACCCGAGCCCGGGCAGCCGCAGAGCACCGAGGCCACCCCGCTGCCCGAGCAGTTCCGCAAGGCCGAGCAGCAGCCCGCCACCGCCGGGGCCCAGACTCCCCAGGACGCCCACGCACCGGCCGAACCGGCCGAACCGGCCGCGGACGCGGACGCGGTTCCCCCGCACACCCCGGCCCCCGAGCAGCCGTGGGGGCCGCCGCCGATCGGTGAGCCGACCCTGGACGCCTGGTCGCTGTCGGCGGAGGCCCTCCAGGCCGAACAGGCCCGCCGGCCGCGCCGCACGGCCATGCTGCGCTGGGGCGGCGCGGCCGTGATCGCGGTGCTCACCGCCACCGCCGCGGCCGTCGCGGTCACCACCCCCGACCGGACCAGCCTGCCGGGCCTGCGCACGCCCAACGACGGCCGGTACGCATTCCCGCAGCTCACCCTGCCGCCGCTGCCCTCCGGCAAGGCCGAGCCCGCCAAGGCGGGCCTGCACCGGCACTACGCGGACCTGCGGCAGCTGCTGCTGCCCGCCCCGGCCGGCGCCACCCTCGAACAGCCCGCCACGGCCTCGGCCGGCGCCGCGGCGAGCGGCAGCCCGACCGCCGCCGCCCCGAGCCCGGCGGCCTCGGCGGCTCCGGCCTCCCCGGGCGCGCCGGGCACCCCTGGTGACGGCCCGTCCGCCACCGCGAGCCCGACCACCGCCGCAGCCGTACCGGCCGCGGCCTGGTCCGACTGCAACGACTTCGCGGCCACCGACAAGAACGCCCCGAAGATCACCGCGTCCCTCCTGGAGAGCGCCTGCCTGGCCGCCACCAAGCGGGTGTGGACCGGACCCGACGGCACCCGTACCGAGATCTGGCTGCTGCGCTTCGGTTCCAACACCGAGGCCAACCGCTTCTACGAGCGCGCCGGGACCAAGTCGGAGCCCAAGGACGCCGCTCCGCTCAAGCGTTCCGGCCTGGTCTTCCAGTCGATGCCGACGGTCGCCTCGCAGGCCCGCGCGGCCGATGAGAAGGCGGACGGCCGGCCGGTCGCCGAGGCGGCCGACATCGCGGCCGGCGACGTGGTCGCCCGGATCGTCATGACCAACCCCAAGGGCGTCCAGGAACAGGCGTTCCGGCAGGTGACCGTCCTCCAGGCCGACCTGCTGGCCTGACCTGCCGGCCCCGGCCGGCGCGCGGCCGCAGCCACGCCGACGACCGTGCGCGGACGGCGCTGCCCGCAGGTGACCCGACGCGGTCGCAGGCACGGTAGCCGGCACGCAGACGGCCGGGCCTCCGCCCCTTAGGGGCAGGCCCGGCCGTGTCATACCGCAGGACGACCGAGCGCTCAGCATCCCAGCTCATGCCCGGCGCACCGGCCGGCCACTACGTTGGTCGATGTGTCCACTGTCATCAAGACGGACGGCCTCACCAAGAGGTTCCCCCGGGTCACCGCTCTCGATCAGCTCACCGTGGAGGTGCAGCCCGGAGTGGTCGGTCTGGTCGGTTCGAACGGCGCGGGCAAGTCCACACTCATCAAGATCCTGCTCGGGCTCTCCCCGGCCACCTCCGGCACCGGCCAGGTCCTCGGCCTGGACATCGCCACCGAGGGCCCGGCGATCCGCGAACGGGTCGGCTACATGCCCGAGCACGACTGCCTGCCGCCCGACGTGTCGGCGACGGAGTTCGTGGTCCACATGGCCCGGATGGCCGGCCTGCCGGCCGCCGCCGCCCGCGAACGGACCGCCGACACCCTGCGTCACGTCGGCCTCTACGAGGAGCGGTACCGCCCGATGGGCGGCTACTCGACCGGCATGAAGCAGCGGGTGAAGCTGGCCCAGGCGCTCGTCCACGACCCGCAGTTGGTGCTGCTCGACGAGCCGACCAACGGCCTCGACCCGGTCGGCCGCGACGACATGCTGGCCCTGATCCGCCGGGTCCACTCCGACTTCGGCATCTCGGTCCTGGTCACCACCCACCTCCTCGGCGAACTCGAACGCACCTGCGACCACCTGGTGGTGATCGACGGCGGCCGACTGCTGCGTTCCTCCTCCACCGCTTCCTTCACCGAGGCGACCCAGCTGCTCGCGGTCGAGGTCACCGACCACCCCGACGACCAGTCCCTGGACGCGGACCGCGCGGTCCGCGAGCGCCTCGCGGCCGCCGGGCTCACCGTCCGGCCGGACGGCTCCCGGATCCTGCTGGTCGAGATGGCCGGCGAGGACACGTACGACACCATCCGCGACACCGTGGCCGGTCTGGGACTCGGGCTGATCCGCCTGGAGCAGCGCCGCCACCGGGTCGCCGAGATCTTCACCGCCGCCGCACCCGGGGCCCAAGCCAACCCGGCCACCCCGGCCGACCCGGCCGACCCGGCCCCCGGGGCCGACCCGCAGACCGCAGACCCGCAGGCAGGAGGTGCTCCCGATGTCGTTGCCTCCTGAGCCCAGGACCGCGCCCGACAGCGGCGTCATCCACAACATCGGCTACCGCGGCTACCAGGGCCCGCGGCTGGGCCGCTCGTACGCCACCCGCTCGCTGTTCGTGCAGAGTCTGCGCGGCGCGTACGGGCTCGGCCGCTCCGGCAAGTCCAAGGTGCTGCCGATGCTGATCCTCGGCGGGCTGGGCGCCATCGCGCTCATGATCGTCACCGCCACGCTGATCGCGAAGCAGCAGAAGCTGCTGATGGACTACACCGCCTTCCTCTCCACCTTCGGCCTGCTGATCACCATCTTCCTGGCCGCCCAGGCGCCCGTCCTGATGTCCCGGGACCTGCGCCACAACACCGTGCCGCTGTACTTCTCCCGGCCGATCACCCGGGGCGACTACGTCCGCGCCAAGTTCGCCGCGATGACCGCCGCGATGCTGATCCTGATGGTGACGCCGCTGCTGGTGCTCTACATCGGGGCCGTCCTCGGCAAGCTCCCCTTCGGCACCAACACCGAGCACTTCCTCTACGCCCTCGTCGCGGCGGTGCTCTACGCGGTGCTGTTCGCCGCCATCGCCCTGCTGATCGCGGCCGCCACCCCGCGTCGCGGCTTCGGCGTCGCGGCCATCATGGGCGTGCTGGTGGTCAGCAACATCCTGGCCACCATCGCGTTCGGCATCAACGGCGGCTTCGAGGGCCGGGACTCCGCCAACTGGGTCGCCCTGCTGTCCCCGCAGATGCTGGTCGAGAGCGTCGTCAACCGGACCTTCGGCCTCGGCGGCGACGGCGCGGTCATCCACGCCCCGAGCACCTTCGCGGCCGTGGTCTTCGGGGTCGAGATCGTCACCATCGCGGTGCTGTGCTACGTGTCCCTGCTCCGCCGCTACCGGAAGATCTGAGGGGACGTCATGGCTGTCATCACGATCGACAAGGTCTCCCGCTGGTTCGGCAACGTGGTCGCCGTCAACGACATCAGCATGCGGATCGGCCCGGGTGTCACCGGACTGCTCGGCCCGAACGGCGCCGGGAAGTCGACCCTCATCCACATGATGAGCGGCTTCCTCGGCCCCTCCGCCGGTGAGGTGACCCTGGACGGCGCACCGATCTGGCGCAACCAGCAGGTCTACCGGCAGATCGGGCTGGTCCCCGAGCGCGAGTCGATGTACGACTACCTGACCGGCTGGGAGTTCGTCCTCGCCAACGCCGAACTGCACGGCCTCACCGACCCGGGCGCGGCCGCCCGCCGGGCCCTCGCCCTGGTCGAGATGGAGTACGCCCAGGACCGCAAGGCCGGTACCTACTCCAAGGGCATGAAGCAGCGCGTCAAGATGGCTTCCGCCCTGGTCCACGACCCGGACGTGCTGCTGCTCGACGAGCCGTTCAACGGCATGGACCCGCGCCAGCGGCTCCAGCTGATGGAACTCCTGCGCCGCTTCGGCGCCGACGGCCGCACCGTGCTCTTCTCCTCGCACATCCTGGAGGAGGTCGAACAGCTCGCCCGCCACATCGAGGTCGTGGTGGCCGGCCGGCACGCGGCCTCCGGCGACTTCCGCAAGATCCGCCGCCTGATGACCGACCGCCCGCACCGCTACCTGGTCCGCTCCAGCGACGACCGCAAGCTGGCCGCCGCCCTGATCGCCGACGGCTCCACCGCCGGCATCGAACTCGACGGCCAGGAGAAGGCGCTGCGCATCCAGGCGGTCAACTTCCAGGGCTTCACCACTCTTCTGCCCAAGGTCGCCCAGCAGGCCGGCATCCGGCTGTACACCGTCTCCCCGGCGGACGAGTCGCTGGAGAGCGTCTTCTCCTACCTCGTCTCCACGTGACCCCCGGCCGGTCGCGGACCGCGGGCTCCTAGTGACCCCCGGCCCGCGGCGGGCCCACCCCCGGCGGCCTCCCGCTCGTGAGACCGCCAGAACGCCGCCAGAAGGGCTGGAACCCATCGTGAACCCGACCGTCGCCAGGCTGACCGTGCGCGGCCTGCTCGGCCGCCGCCGCGGCATCCTGCTGCTGGTGGTCCCCGCCGTGCTGCTGGTGATCTCCCTGCTCGCCCGCGGCTCCGGCCAGGACAAGCACGACCTGGCCGCCAGCATCCTCGGCCAGCTCTCGCTCGGCACCCTGGTGCCGATCCTCGGCCTGGTGGTCGGCACGGGTGTGATCGCGACCGAGATCGACGACGGCTCGATCGTCTACCTGCTCTCCAAGCCGCTGCCCCGCTGGCAGATCATCACCACCAAGCTGGCCGTCGCCATCGCGACCACCTGGGCCTTCGCCGCCCTCCCGACCCTGCTGGCCGGCCTGATCGTCTACGGGCCCGGCGACGGACTCGCGGTCGGCTACGCCGTCGGCGCACTCGTCTCCGGAGCCGTCTACAGCGCGCTCTTCCTGCTGCTCGGCGTGGCCACCCGGCACGCCGTGGTGGCCGGACTGGCCTACGCACTGGTCTGGGAGAGCCTGGTCGGCAACTACGTCGACGGAGCCCGCACGCTGAGCGTCCAGCAGTGGGGCCTGTCGGTCGCCCGGTCGGTCGCCTCGGACGGCATGATCAACTCGGACGTGGCGCTCGGCACCGCCGTGCCCCTGCTCATCGGCGTGGCCGTGGCCGCCACCGTGGCCGCCTCGGTCAAACTCGCCGGCCTCACCCTCGTCTCGGAGGAGTGACACCCGCCCGGCCGCCGCGCACCCGCGCGCGGCGGCCGGGCGCGGCGGCCGGTCCCGGGCGGGCCCGTCAGACCGTACGGTTGCGGCCCGCGCCCCAGCCCGCCACGGCCGCGGCCCCGGCCAGGACCAGCATCAGGACCAGCGGTACCGTCCAGCCCCCCGTCACCTGGTGCAGCGCACCCGCACCGACCGGGCCGGACGCCGCCACCAGGTACCCGACCGCCTGGCTCATCCCGCCCAGCCGGGCGGCACCCGCCGGGGTACCGGTCCGCAGCACGATGAACGCCAGCGCCAGGCCGAACGAACCGCCCTGCGCCACACCCAGCACCGCCGCCGCGGCCCACGCCCCGGACACCGGGGTCAGCAGCAGCAACGCGATACCGGCCGCGTTCAACCCGGCCATCGCCACCGCCAGCCCACGCTGACGGGTCATCCGGCCCGCCAGCAGCGGCACCAGGAACGCCCCCGCCACCTGCAGCAGGTTGCTGAACGCGAAGACCAGACCCGCCTCGCCGCGGTCCATCCCGTGGTCGGCCAGGATCGTCGGCAGCCACGCCACCAGGACGTAGACCAGCAGCGACGAGATACCCATGAAGGCGCTGATCTGCCAGGCCAGCCCGGACCGCCAGACACTCCCGGTCCCGGCGGCGGGCTGCCCCGCCCCCGAAGCCGCCGCCGGACCGGCGACCGGACCCGCGACCGGCACCCCACCGGCCGCATCCGCAGGCCGTACCGTGCCCGCGGGCCGCACGGCGCCAGCAGCCTGGCGGGACCGCAGCAACTGCGGCAGCCAGGCCAGCGCCGCCACCACCGCCAGCAGCGACCACGCGCCGAGCGAGGCCTGCCACCCGCCGCCCAGCGCCTTCTCCAGCGGCACCGACGAGGCAGCCGCCAGCGTGGCGCCCACCAGCGTCGCCGTCGAGTACAGGCCGGTCGCCGCCGCCGCCCGGTCGGGGAACTCCCGCTTCACCAGGCCCGGCATCGAGACGTTCAGCACCGCGATGGCCACCCCGATCACCACGCACCCGAGGTACAGCGCGACCGCCGACGGCAGGACCCGCACCAGCACCCCCGCGCCCAGCGTGAGCACCGCCCCCAGCACCACCCGCTCGGTACCGAACCGCCGGGTCAGCCGGGGAGTCAGCGGCGCGCCGACTCCCTGGAACAGCGCCGGCACCGTCGTGATCAGACCGCTCGCGGTCGCCGACAGGTGGAAGGTCTGCTGGATCTCCGCGAGCACCGGCGCGACCGCCGCCAGACAGGCCCGCATGTTCAACGCGACCAGCACGATGCCGGTCAGGAACAGCGCGGGGTGCGCGAGCTTCGTGCGAGTACGGAGGGAAGTGGTGGCAACCGGCTGCTGGGTGCGGGTGACCGACATCAGGTGGTGCTCTCTCTGGAACGGGCGAGTCAGTGGCGGGCGGAGTGCGCCGACGGCGGTGATGGCACCGGGCGCGGTGGCGGGCAGCGCGGCGACAGGAGTCCGGGGGCCGTTACGGTCTTCGTCCGTACGGTCGCGCTCCGGCGGGCCGGGCGGCGCCGCGCCCCTACTTCCGGGCGGCGATGGCGGCGAGCAGCTGCTCCACGGCGGCCGTCGGCTCCGCGAGCAGCTCGCGACAGGCCGTCTCGGCGCGGTCGGGATCGCCGCTCTCGATGGCGTCGACCAGCGCCGCATGCGTCGCGATCACCACCTCGGGCATCTCGTGGTCCCCGAACGCCGCCCGCATCGACTCCCGCACCGACGCACCGAAGTACCGGTAGACCTCACCCAGCGCAGGGTTGTGCGCGGCGTCGACCACGGCGGTGTGGAACTCCAGGTCGTGCTCGACGGTCGCCTCGCGGCCGGTCCGCTCGGGATGCGCCGCGAGCACCTCGGCCTCGCGAGCCAGCGCGGCCCGCATCCGGGCGATGTCCTCGGGGGTGTGGCGGACGGCGGCCAGCCTGGCCGCCTCGGCCTCGAGCGCGGCCCGGACCTCCAGCACGTCCCGCACACCCGACCGCTGCACGCCCCGCAGGACGGCCGCCGGGTCGCTGGTGCTGCGCACGAACGTGCCCTCACCCTGCCGGGAGACCAGCATCCCGGCGTGGACCAGTACCCGGATCGCCTCCCGCACGGTGTTGCGGCCGACCTGCAGACGCTCGGCCAACTCGTGCTCGCTGGGGATCTTCGTCCCGACCGGCCAGGTTCCCGCGCTCAGCTGCTCCCGCAGCTGCTCGATCGCCGCGTCCACCAGGGAACGGCGTCCGGCGGCCTGCAGGCCGTCCTGGGTACCGGTCACGGGACACGTCCTTCCTGGTCGGGTCGGGCCGAACGGGCCGGGCCGGGCCACGGGCGTGCGGACCGGGGCCGGGGGCTCGGCGGGGGCTTCCGGAGGTCATCCTACAAGTGCTTGCCCGGTCATCCTACAACTGGCTGGGCGTGTCGCCGTTGTCGCTCGCGCCGACCAGATGGGACCCGGTGCCGGGGGCACCGGACCCCGGTACCGAACATGGAGTCCTCCCCGGCACGTTGAACGGAGTGAGGCGGGCCACGGGAACCGCCCCGGCGCGGGCTGCGTTTCTCCGATCACCCGTGTACCGATTTTCCGCCCCTCACTGGAGTCAGGCCTCATGGTGTTCAAGAAGCTGCTGGGTGCGCTCGGCGTCGGCGGCCCCACCGTCGACACCGTCCTGTCCACGCCGGTCGTCCAGCCCGGCGGCCTGATCCAGGGGCAGGTCAACCTGGTCGGCGGGACGCAGGACGCCGAGATCACCGGGATCACCCTGACCCTGGTCGCCCGGGTCGAGATCGAGCACGACGAGGGTGAGAGCACGGGCCTGTCCCCGTTCGCCCGGTACGGCGTCAGCGCACCGTTCCGGCTGGCCCCGGGCGAGCAGCGGTCGATCCCGTTCAGTGTCCCGGTGCCCCACGAGACCCCGCTGACCAGCTTCGCCGGCTGGCAGCTGCCCGGGATGGCGGTCGGCGTACGGACCGAGGTCGAGATCAGCGGCGCGCGCGACAAGGGTGACGCGGACCCGCTTGGCGTCGCTCCGCTGCCGCTGCAGCAGCGCGTCCTGGACGCCTTCACCGGGCTCGGGTTCCGGCTGCGCAGCGCCGACCTGGAGGCCGGGCACATCCGCGGCACCGCCCAGCGGCTGCCGTTCTACCAGGAGATCGAGTTCGCGGCGGCCCCGCAGTACGCGCACCTGTGCCACGCGGTGGAGCTGACCTTCGTCACCGACGAGTCCGGCACCGAGGTGGTGCTGGAGTTCGACAAGCGCGGCGGCGACGTGATCCACCAGCACCGCCTCGAGCACTCCGCGGCCGACCAGGACCTCACCCCTGTCGTCGACGGCTGGCTCCAGCAGGTGGCCAAGGGCTACGGCCACGGCGGACACGGCAGCCACGGTGATCATGGTCACAGCGGCCACAGCGGCCACAGCGGCCACAGCGGCCACAGCGGAGCGGGTGCGGCGGCGGTGGGCGCCGCGGCCGGGCTGGTCGGCGGCTTCGTCCTCGGTGAGGCGATGGAAGAAGTCTTCGAGGACTTCTTCGAGGGCTGACCGCCCGGGAGGGGCCCGGGACTCCGGCCGAAACGGTCAGCCCGGGCCCGGCTCGTGACTCCGCAATGATGCCTTTATATGCTCCGCAGAAGTTCTACGCGTCGGTACTGCACTCGGTGCGTTGCTGAGGCTCCGTGTTGCTGCCGTCGGTGAAGGGTGTACGTATGGCAGGCCAGAGGGCGGGGGCGTCCGGCCAGGACGCCGACTGGTGGCGCGACGATGCCCCGGACCACGGTGGCGGCGACTACCGTCACGATGCCCCGCACCGTGACGACGCCCCGCCCGCGGGCGGCGCGTCGGTGGTCGGCCAGCGACGGCGCAGACCGGATCAGGCCCCGGCCGAAGCCGCCCGGACGGGCGGCCGCGCCGAGGCCCGCCGTGCCCAGCAGGGCCGGGGCGGCAACGGCGGTTCCGGCCACGGCGGACCGGGCGGGTCCGGCGGGCCCGCCGGCCAGGCCGGCGGTGGCCGCGCGGCAGCCCGCGCCCGCAAGAAGCCCCGCAACAAGAAGAAGATCATCATCTGGACGGCGGTCGGCGCCATCAGCCTGGTCGCCGCCGCCGGTGGAGCCGTCTACCTCAAGCTCAACGGCAACATCCAGTTCTTCAGCAACGACGCCCTCAGCTCCGACCGCCCGGCGGCCGCCGCCCCCGACGCCCAGGGCCGGACCCCGATCAACGTCCTGCTGATCGGCTCCGACTCCCGGGACGGCGCCAACCGCGACCTCGGCGGCGGAGAGGACGGCGGTGCCCGGTCGGACACCACGATGCTGCTGCACGTCTACGCCGACCACAAGCACGCCGTCGGCGTCTCCTTCCCCCGCGACGCACTGGTCGACATCCCGCCCTGCAAGCTGCCCAACGGCAAGTGGACCAAGCAGCAGAGCGGCGTCATGTTCAACAGCGCCTTCTCGGTCGGCAACACCGACCAGGGAAACCCCGCCTGCACCCAGAACACCGTCGAGAAGCTCACCGGCATCCGGGTCGACCACACCATCGTGATCAACTTCTCCGGGTTCGCCGCGATGACCAGCGCAGTCGGCGGCGTCAACGTCTGCCTGCCGAACGCGATCTACGAAGGCGACCTCAACCCCAACCTCGGCCACAAGGGCAAGCAGCTCTACCCCAAGGGCGAGCAGAAGGTCGAAGGCCAGGCCGCCCTCGACTACGTCCGGCTGCGCCACGGCATCGGCGACGGCTCCGACATCGGCCGGATGAAGCGTCAGCAGGCCTTCATGTCCTCGCTGATCAAGCAGGTCAAGGGCGCCGGCATGGACCCGACGACCCTGCTGCCGCTCGCCGACGCGGCCACCAAGTCGCTGCTGGTGGACGAGGGACTCAACAGCGCGGCCAAGCTGATGAGCTTCGCGCTGACGATGAAGGACATCGACCTCCACAACATCAAGTTCCTGACGACGCCCTGGAAGTTCGACAAGGAACGGGTGGCCCTCGTCTACCCGGACGTCAACCAGCTCTGGGCCGCGCTGAAGGCCGACCGGACCCTGGACGGCCAGGACGCCAGCGGCGGCACCGCGGCCCCGGCGGACAGCTCCCCGGCGGCCCCCACTCCCGCCGCCGACCCGGGCACGGCCGCACCCGCCACCGTCAAGGGCGCCGGCATCAAGGTCGCCGTGTACAACGGCACCACCACCCCGGGCCTCACCACCAAGGCGTCGGCCACGCTCAAGACCTCCAAGTTCACCGTCACCGGCACCGGCAACGCGGCCCAGCAGAATCACGACACCACCGTGGTCCAGTACGGCCCCGGCGAGAAGGCCGGCGCCCAGACGGTCGCCTCCCTCTTCCCCGGCGCCACCCTGGAGGCGAGCAGCAAGTCCGGCATCAGCCTGGTGCTCGGCAAGGACTACGCCTCGGCCAACGGCGGTGCCGCCGGCGCGGGGACCCCCGCCGCCCCCGGTCCGCTGCCCAGCTCGGTCGCCCAGGACGCACGGTCCGCGGACGACGACCCCTGCTCCAACGTCTCGTTCGGCTGACCCCGGCCCGGCCCCGGCGGCCGGGCACCGGCCCTGACGCGAACGGCGACGGGCCCCGCACCCGGTGGAGTGCGAGGCCCGTCGCCGTTCGCGCGCGTCCCCGGCCCGGCTCAGCCGAGCCCGAACACCCGCTCCAGGACGACGGCCACGCCGTCCTCGTCGTTGCCCACCGTCACCTCGTCGGCGACCGCGCGCAGTTGCTCGTGCGCGCCGGCCATGGCCACGCCGTACCCCGCCCAGTTCAGCATCGGGATGTCGTTGGGCATGTCACCGAACGCGATGGTCTGCGCGGCCTTCGCGCCCAGCCGATGGGCGGCGAGCGCCAGCCCGGTGGCCTTGGTCAGGCCGAGCGGCAGGACCTCGACGATCCCGGGTCCCGCCATGGTCACCCCGACCAGCGCACCGGCCACCCGGTGGGCCGCCTCCGCGAGGGCGTCGTCACCGAGTTCCGGGTGCTGGATGTACAGCTTGCTGATCGGAGCGGTGAACAGCCGGTCGGCCGCCACCCGGGCGACCGGCAGGTCCGAACCGATCTTCAACTGGAAGCCCGGACCGGCCAGCACCTCGCCGTCCAGCCCGTCCTGGTTGGCGGCCACCGCGAGCGGACCGGTCTCGGCCTCGATCTTCGCCAGCGCCAGGGCGGCCAGCTGCCGGTCCAGGGTGAGCGAGGTCAGCAGCTTGTGCGCCCCCGCGTCGTACACCTGCGCGCCCTGGCCGCAGACCGCCAGACCCGTGTAGCCGATCTCGTCGAAGACCGGCCTCGCCCACCCCGCCGACCGGCCGGTGACGATGATGTGCCGGGCGCCGGCGGCCGTGACGGCCGCCAGCGCCGCGAGGTTGCGCGCGGAGACCGACTCGGCACTGTTCAGCAGGGTGCCGTCCAGGTCGGTGGCGACCAGCCGGTACGGCAGGTCGCCACCGGGACCGTCGGACGAGGGCGCCGCCGGGGCCTTCGCCGCGGAGCGTCCGGAAGAGGAGTCGGGGCGGTGGCCGGTCGTGCTCATCTTCCGTACGTCTCCATGGAGTTGCCGTGCAGGAGTTGCCTAGCCGCAGCGGCGGTGCGGCGGCGGGGTACTGCTACTTGACGGGCTCGATCACGGTGCGCCCGCCGAGGAACGGCCGCAGCGCCTCGGGGAGGACCACCGAACCGTCCGCCTGCTGGTGGTTCTCCAGCAGCGCCACGATCACCCGCGGCACGGCGACGAGGGTGCCGTTCAGGGTGGCCAGCGGGCGGACCTTGCCCTCCTCGCGCATCCGGATCGACAGGCGCCGGGCCTGGTACTCGGTGGTGTTGGAGGTCGAGGTGACCTCGCGGTACTTGCCCTGGGTGGGGATCCACGCCTCGATGTCGAACTTCCGCGCGGCCGAGGCCCCGAGGTCGCCGGAGGCGACGTCGATCACCCGGTAGGGCAGCTCCAGCGCGTTGAGGAAGTCCTTCTCCCACTGGAGCAGCCGGCGGTGCTCCGCCTCGGCGTCCTCGGGCGTGGTGAAGACGAACATCTCCACCTTCTCGAACTGGTGCACCCGGATGATGCCGCGGGTGTCCTTGCCGTACGTCCCGGCCTCGCGGCGGAAGCAGGAGGAGAAGCCCGCGTAGCGCAGCGGCAGCTTCTCCGCGTCCAGGATCTCGTCCATGTGGTACGCCGCCAGCGGGACCTCGCTGGTGCCGACCAGGTACCGGTCGTCCTCGGCGAGGTGGTACACGTTCTCCGCGGCCTGGCCGAGGAAGCCGGTACCGTCCATGGCCGCCGGGCGGACCAGCGCCGGGGTGATCATCGGGGTGAAGCCCGCGGCGTCGGCCTGCGCCATCGCCATGTTGACCAGGGCGAGCTCCAGCAGCGCGCCGACACCGGTCAGGTAGTAGGAACGGGCACCGGCGACCTTGGCGCCGCGCTCGGTGTCGATCGCGCCCAGGATCTGGCCCAGCTCGACGTGGTCCTTGGGCTCGAAGCCCTCGGCCGCGAAGTCGCGCGGGGTACCGATCTCCTCCAGGGTGACGAAGTCCTCCTCGCCACCCACCGGCGCAGCCGGGTCGATCAGGTTGGCGAGCGAGCGGAGCAGGCGCTCGGCCTCCTCCTTCGCCGCGGCCTGCTCGGCGTCGGCGGCCTTGACCTCCTCCGCCAGCGCCTTGGTCCGCTGGAGCAGGGCGGTCTTCTCGTCGCCCTGGGCCTTGGGGACCTGCTTGCCCAGCGTCTTCTGCTCGTTGCGCAGCTCGTCGAAGCGACTGCCCGAGGACCGACGCCGTTCATCGGCGGAGAGGAGGGCGTCGACGAGCTCGACGTCCTCGCCACGGGCGCGCTGCGAGGCGCGCACTCGGTCAGGGTCCTCACGGAGCAGGCGAAGGTCAATCACGGGAGTCAGCCTACCGGTGAGAGGCTCCCGAGAAGTAAATGGTTTCGGCTCCGCCGGCCGGCGCCGCGGCGGCTGCCCCCGCTCTCTGGCTCCCGCCCGTGGGCCCCGTCCTCGCCGTCCCACCCGGACGCGGTCGGGGCCGGACGCGGTCGGGGCCGGCCGGGGCCCGGCTGGTGACAGCGGGCGGCGGGGCAGTGGCGGTCGGCGGCGGGCGGCGGGCCGCCGGGTACGCGTCGCCCCGGGGCGCGGCGTGTGTCATCCTGCGCCGAGCCGATCGCCGGCCCGGCCCGGCCGTGGGGCCACGGTGAGCTCCAGCCCTGGGGATAACTCGCTCGAACCTGTGGATAACTGCTGTGGGGAACCGGCTGGCGGGCTGTTTTCCACAGGCCGGCCGCGCCGCCTGTGGATTGTGAAGAAGATCCAGCGCGGGAGGCGTCGAACCAGGGAATTGAGGTTCTAAACCTCGATGAGCCTTCTGGACCGAGGTAATTCGCTCGCTCGGACGGGTGACATATCGGCCGAAGGGTGACTCTGGTCCGATTAGTCACCCCTGTGTCGCTAGCTGATGATCTGAACGGGTGTGACTGTGGCTATGCCGTTTTGTCGACTCATCCCCAGGGCTGTGGATAACTTTCCGTCCACACCTCCTGTGGATGGAACTCGGTGCCTGTGGATGACGGAGCCCGACCGTCCGGCCGCGGCGTCCCGCCCGGTCCGGCGTTCACGAAGGGCCACTGCACCACGCAGGTGAACTTACCTGCGTGTCGAAAAATGACGGATCTGAACAGAAAGCGACGTATTCACGTCGCATTGGGACAACCCGCCGCAGCCGTGAAGCCCTCGCCCTCAGGCCTCGCTCTGGCCGGGCTCGGCCTCGGGCCCGGGCCCGAGGCGCGGCGTCCGCCGGTGACGCCGGAGGCTCAGACCTCGTTCAGACCTCGCCGCGACCGTCCAGGCAGCGGGACAGCCAGTCGGCCGCCGCCGCGAACTCGGCGTCCGAGGTGCCGGGCCGGGCCTCCTTTGGGGTGCCCTTGTCCGCCCGCGGGTACGAGCCGAGGAAGCGCACCTGCGGGCAGATCCGCTTCAGTCCCATCAGTGCCTCGCTCACCCGGCGCTCACTGAGGTGCCCCTCGCAGTCGATCAGGAAGCAGTAACTGCCCATGCCCTCACCGGTCGGGCGGGACTCGATCCGCATCAGGTTGATGCCGCGGACGGCGAACTCCTGCAGCAGTTCCAGCAGCGCACCCGGGTGGTCGTCCGGCAGCCAGACCACCATCGACGTCTTGTCGGCGCCGGTCGGCGAGGAGACCCTCCCGGGCCGGCCGACCAGTACGAACCGGGTGGTGGCGTTGGCGGCGTCGTGGATCTCGTTGACCAGGACGTCGAGGCCGTACAGCGGCGCCGCGAACTCGCCCGCGAACGCGCCGTCGAACCGGCCCTCCTGGACCAGCCGCGCGCCGTCCGCGTTCGAGGCGGCCGACTCCCACTGGGCGTCCGGCAGGTTGGCCGCCATCCAGCGGCGGACCTGCGGCTGGGCCACCGGGTGACTGGTGACCGTCTTGACGTCCGACAACTCGGTGCCCGGCCGGACCAGCAGGGCGAACGAGATCGGCAGCAGCACCTCGCGGTAGATCATCAGCGGTGTGCCCGAGGCCAGCTCGTCACTGGTCGCGGTGACCGCGCCCTCGACCGAGTTCTCCACCGGGACGAACGCGCCGGCCGCGTCTCCCGCCCGGACGGCGTCCAGGGCGGCGGGCACCGAGGCGAGCGGCACCAGCTCGCGGGTGGCGGCCTCCGGCAGGGTGCGCAGCGCCGCCTCGGTGAAGGTGCCCGCGGGCCCGAGATAGGTGTAGCGGGTCGCGGACATTGCTGCCTCCGTGCGCGCGGGTGGTGCGGAGCGGGTGGTGCAGAGCGGGTGGTGCGGAGAAGTGCTCGACTTGCCACCTTAGTCACTCGGGTGGGCCGACACGGCGGCGTTCCGCACAGTGGGAAGCCAGCCGCAGGGCCGTCCCGGGGAACGGTCGCCGCAGCCCGCGGAACGCCCGCCGACGGCACAACGGTGCCGGGCCGAGGGGTCGGGGCCCCGCCGGTCAGCCTTCCGGTCAGCCCTCCAGCAGGAACTGCCCGACGTACTCCCCCTCGGCGGCCCCGGGCGGCACCGCGAACAGGGCGCTCGCCTCGTGCCGCAGGAAGCGGGACAGCCCGTCGCCCTTGGCCAGCTTCCGCTGGACGGGAACGAAGCCGCGGGCCGGGTCGGACTGGAAGGCGATGAACAGCAACCCGGCGTCCGGCGAGCCGTCCGGCAGCAGCCCGTCGTGGTACGAGAAGCCCCGGCGCAGCATGGCGGCGCCGCCGTTGGACGCCGGGGCCGCGACCCGGATGTGTGCGTCGGGGGCGATGGCGAACGAGCCGTCCTGGTTGGTGGCGTCCAGTGCGACCGGTGTGGACTCGCTGCCTCCGGACAGCGGGGCGCCGTCCGACTTGCGGCGGCCGATCACCCGCTCCTGGCGGTCCACCGGCAGGTTCTCCCAGTTGTCCAGCAGCATGCGGATGCGGCGGACCACGGCGTACGAGCCGCCGGCCGGCCAGTCGGGGCCGGTGGTGAAGATCCGGGCGGCGAAGTCGGGGTCGGACGGCTTGGGGTTGTTGGTCCCGTCGACCTGGCCCATCAGGTTGCGGCCGGTCATCGGGTGCGCGGTCGCGCCGGGGGTGCGGTGGAAGCCGGACATCTGCCATCGCAGCGTGGCGAGGCCGGCGGCCTGCCGCTGGAGGACGCGCAGCGCGTGGAAGGCCACCAACGCGTCGTCGGCGCCGATCTGCAGCCACAGATCGCCGTCACCGCGCGAGCGGTCGAGGGCGTCGCCGGGGAACTCGGGCAGCGGTGCGA
Source organism: Kitasatospora sp. NPDC048540 (assembly GCF_040651175.1). NCBI lineage: Bacteria > Bacillati > Actinomycetota > Actinomycetes > Kitasatosporales > Streptomycetaceae > Kitasatospora > Kitasatospora sp. NPDC048540. The sequence continues at coordinate 21,284 of NZ_JBEZIR010000029.1, read as the reverse complement.
GCGCGGCCGGACGCCGCTCGGCGAGGCCGACCCGGTCGAACAGCGAGGCGCCGAACCCGAAGGTGACGGTGAGCGCGCAGGGACCGGCATCCGACGCGATCTGGTTCTCGTGCTCCCCGGCGGGCTTGCCCGCGGCCAGCAGGGCGGCGGTCGCGGACCACTTCTGCATCAGGCCGCGCAGCCCGTCCCGGCCCGCATTGCCGGCCAGGTCGAAGGCGGCGAGCTGGACCCGGGCCTGCTGGGGTTGGAGGATGCCGGCCTGGTGTTGGCCGTGGAACGGAACCGCCACCGTGCCCAGCGCCGGGGCGGCTGACGTATCCGTGGCGGATCCCTGGGCGGACCCGTGGGCGCGGCGCGTCGTCAGTTGGTGTGCGGCGAACGCCCCGCCCGCCGCGCCGACCGCGAGGCCCGCACCTGCTCCGCCGAGCAGCGTGCGGCGGGTGAGGGGCCGGGCGCCGGGCGCGCCGGGACCTTGGGCGGTCGCGGTGGCGGCGCCGATAGTGGCCCCGTTGGTGCTCTCAGGCTCGGTCTTCTCTTCCACTTCTCACCAACTCGCAAGCTTTCACGCATACGTGACTATTTATCGGAAGGTGAATGCTGCCGACACTGTCAGCGTTCACCGGATCGTCAGCGCCCCCGATCGGGGGAGTGTTCACGATGACGTGAACACTCCCCCAACCCTGAACGCTCGCGGGGCCGTCAATGCTCACAGGGCAGTCAACGCTCGCGGCGCCGTTAACGCTCACCCGCTCGCGAATGCTCACGCCCGCGCACATGCACGCGAACGCCCACCCGCCTGGGCGGCGCCCGCAACGCCAGGCACCCTGCGGCTATCCGACCTTGAGCTGCTGAACCGAGGTCACCTGATCGATGTCCGAGGACCGTACGGTCACCGAGACGACCCAGTTCCCGGCCAGCGGCAACTGCGCGGTGCCGGACCATCGGCCCGTGCCCTCGGCCTTCAATGTCACCGGAAGCGGTCCGAGATCCCGGTCCGGCAGGGTGAAGGCCAGCTCCAGCTCCGGCACCGCGACCGGGTTGCCCGCGCTGTCGTCCAGCTTGAGCTGTACGGCGTTGCTGCCGGTGGCGGCAGGGTTGATGCTGACCGTCGCCGTGCCCTTCGCGTTGCCGGTCCGCCCGCCGGTGTCGTACGGCAGCTTGAGCTCGACCGTGCGTCCGGGAACGGTGCTCGCCCCGGTCCCCGCGGCCGGTCCCGTGCCCGGCGCCGCGCTCTGGGTCTGCCCGGTCGAGGCGACGGCCGAAGCCACCCGTCCGGGAGGTGAGTTGGTCAGCAGCGTGGTGACCACCAGCACGGCCACCGCGACCACCGACTCCACCAGGACCGAGCGCCGCAGTCCGGCCCGGGCCGGTGTGCCGTCCTTCGACCGCCTACTGTTCGCGGCAGCCCGGGCCGCACGCTGCCGCGCCAGCTGGGCCTGCCGCACCGGGTCACCGTCACCCTCGCCGCCTGCGCCGCCTGCGCCGCCTGCGCCGCCTGCGCCGCCTGCGCCGCCTGCGCCGCCTGCGCCGCCTGCGCCGCCTGCCGTGCCGGCCCCGGCCACGGCCCTGCCCTCAGCCCCGGACGCGGATGCCGCCGCTCCAGCTCCAGCCCCAGCCCCGGCCCCGGCTTCGGCCGCCACCTCCGCAGCGCCCTCCGAAGCGCCAGCCGCAGCGCCCTCCGCCAGGCCGTCCACCGCGCCGGACTCGGTCGCGGCCTCCGGTGTCGCCCGGAGCCGGGCGATCCACGAGCGGGAGATCCAGGCCACCCCCACCATCGCGGCGACACAGCCGACCTTGATCAGCAGCAGCCGCCCGTACTCGGTGTCGACCAGCGCGGACCAACTGCCGAGCCCGCGCCACGACTGGTAGACGCCGGTGAGCGCGAGGACTGTGACGCAGACGAATGCCACCTTGGAGAACATCTCGACAGCGGCCAGGCCGATGCCCTGCCGCAGACCGACCAGCAGGGTGGCCAGGCCGCCGAGCCAGCAGGCCATCGCGAGCAGGTGCACGGCGGCCATGGGCAGCGCGAGCCAGACCTGGATGCCGACCGAGGAGTGGTCCGCGCCGACCCAGGTGGCCGACAGTGCGACGGCCAGGACCAGTCCGGCGATCCCGAGTCCGAGCCGGGCATCACGCTCGGGCCGCGCCGCCGCCAGCCGCTCCAACCGTTGCAGCTCGGCTTCCTCCGCATCGGCATCCGGCTCGCCTGCCGGGCGGTTCTCGCCCCCCGAACGGCCACCAGACCCGCCACGGCCGCCCGTACTGCCTGCGCCGCCCGTACTGCCTGCGCCGCCTGCGCCTTCCGCGCCTTCCGACGTCGCCGATCCGGCTGCCCCGGCCGGCTGTCCCAACTGCCCGACCAGCAGCGACAGGAACACCCCGCCCGCCGCCAGCAGCAGCAGCCGGGCGGCCAGTGCGGTGCCGATCCGCTCGTCCAGGGTGCTGCGCACCAACGAGAGGTCCAACGCCTGGGAGAGCCCGGTCCCGCGCTCGTACGGGCCGCGCAGCAGCAGTACGGCGACGGTGGCTACCAGCAGCGCGATCCACCCGGTCATCAGCAGCCGCTGCACCTGCCGTACGGCCGCACCGCGCGGCCAGCACAGCAGCACGAACGCGGCGGTGCCGGCCAGCAGCGCGAAGGCCGCGTAGGCGACGGTCCGGGCGGTGCCGTAGGCGGCGGCGACCAGGCTGTCGGCCTTGGCGCCCTGGACGGCGGAGGCGGACACCGAGGTGTCCGAGGGAGCGCCGATCGAGAACGTGAAGGCGCCGCCGACCGGGTGCGAGTCCTCCGAGACCGCTCGCCAGGCGACGGTGTAGGTGCCGTTGGCCAGGCCGGACTTGAGGCCGACCCGGGCGGTGTCGGCCTTGCCGTCCACGTGCGCGGGGTCACCGGCGTCGACGGCCTGCCCGGACGGGTCGAGGACCCGGACCGAGTCGGGGGAGAGCGAGACACCTTCGCTGAACGTCAGGGTGACGTCGGCGGGAGCGGTCGGTACGACGGAGTTCTGCGTGGGGTTGGTGGACACCAGCGTGGCGTGCGCCGACGCCGTCCCCGCCCCGCCGACCAGCAGCACCACGAGCGCGCCGAGTACGGCCACCAGCGCCCGCAACGCGGACCGGCGCCCCCGTACGGGGACCCGCGTGGCCGTCCTTGCACGCACCACCGTACGTACCCCAGCGTCCACACCCGCGTCCACACCCGCGTCCGGTCCTGCGCCCGGTCCCCGACCCAGTCCCACAGCCACACCCATCACCGTCCTCGTTCCGGCAGCCGTACGCGTTCCCGCGGGCCACAGCAGTATCGGCAGCATCCGTCAGTTCCCAGGGCGGTAGGTCAGCGGCTTGACCGGCACCTTGACGGAGATTGTGCCGCTCTTGGCGAAGGTGAGGTCCAGTTCGAGCTCGTCGCCGACCGCGGGCGGCCGCTGCCAACCCATGATCATCAGGTGGTTCCCGCCGCGGGCGAGTTCCAGGGAGCCGTGGGCCGGGACCGGGAGGCTGCCGACCTCCTCCATGGTGGTGTCGGAGGAGCGGTGCATGGTGACGGAGGACGCGGCGGGACTGGACACCCGGACCAGCTGGTCCGTGCCCTCGCCCTCGTTGCGGATCGTCAGGTACCCGGCGCCCATCCCGCCCGACAACGCGGGCAGTGGGATGTACGGGTCGGACACCACCAGCTTGGACGCCCCGGCCCCTGCTCCGACCCCCGTCCCGGCCCCCGCCCCGGTCCCCGAAGCGGCCCCCGCTGCTGCCGCACTCCCCGCCGCGCCGGCAGCCGCAACAGCCCCAACAGCACCGGAGCCCCCGGCGCCGCCCGCGTCCCCGGAGCCGCAGGCGACGAGTATCGCCCCGGCCGTCAGCACGGTCGCGAGACCCGCGCCGAGGAGGGCGTTGCGGCGGAAGGCGGTACTCACGCGGCGACTCCCTTGGCCAGCAGCGCGAGGTCGTGCGCGTACGTGTCGAGCGGCGTGTTGCTCATGTAGAGCAGGTGGGCCTTGTCGTCGCCGGGGAGGAAGGCCAGGACCTGGGCGCCGTGCGAGGAGGTGACCGAACCGTCCGCGTTGACGATCGGGTCCTCGACCAGCACCCCGAGCGACTTGGCGGCGGCCTTGACCTTCTCCAGGTCGCCGGTCAGGCCGATGAAGTCCTTGCCCATCGAGTCCAGCCAGGTGCGCAGCACCTGCGGGGTGTCCCGGGCGGGGTCGGTGGAGACGAAGACCACGTTGATCTTCTTACGGTCCTCGGCGGAGAGCTTCGACATCGCCACGCCGATGTCGCCCATGGTGGTCGGGCAGACGTCGGGGCAGCTGGTGTAGCCGAAGAAGAGCAGGGTGGCCCGGCCGGCGGTCCGGGTGCGCAGGTCGAAGGGCTGGCCGGAGGTGTCGCCGAGGGTGAGATCGGGCTTGTCGAAGTTCCGCTTCAGCACGCTTCCCTGGTAGGGGGAGTTGCTGCTCTCCTTGTTGATCTTCACGGTGCCGTCGCCGCCGGCGTTCCCCGACGCGGAGGAACCGCAGCCGGAGAGCGCGAGCGCGCCCGCCAGCGCGAGGGCGGCGACACCCACCAGCCGGGGCCGCACCGCCTGCCGGGGCCGCGCCACCGGGCCGGCCACCGTGCGGCCGGCCACCGAGCCGCCGGCCACCGTGCCGCCGGTCACCGGGCCGGCCGTCGAGCGGGCGGCCGCCGTCGGGCTCGACAGCGGACGGGAGTTCGCGTTGGACGTCGTACGTGCCATGGGAGAGATCCGATCGTGCGCGGGGGTCGGCGGCGGGGGCCGCACGCCGGCCCGGGTGGTCGCCCGGGGCCGGTCGCGCGGCCCCCGCCGGCCAGGGGTCAGGAGGCGGTGCTGCCGGTGTTGCCGGTGCTGTCGCCGCTCTTGCGGCGCAGACCGGCCACGCCCAGCGCGGAACCGATCACACCGACGACGATGCCGACCACACCGAGGGTCCGGGCGGTCGAGTCGTCGGACTTGGCGGCCGCCTGCGTGGTGGCCTGGCCGCCGGCGGCGTCGCCGCCGTGGTGGTCACCGGCGGCGGGGGAGGCGCTCGTGCCCGCGGCGGGCTTGGCCGCCGCGGGGGTGAGGGTCAGCACGGGCGCGGGCTTGGCCGGCTCGGGCTGGCCGTCCTTGGCCTCCTCGATCCAGCGGACGACGTCGCCGTTGTCGTAGGTCTGGAGCGCCTTGAAGGTCAGCTTGTCGGTGTCGGAGGGCAGCGCGCCGAGCGACACCCGGAAGTCCATGAACTGGCCGGGGCCGAGCTTGGTGCCGTCGTTGGCGGTCCAGGTGATCTTCGAGACGGCCTCGGTGATGTCCTGGCCGTGCGACTTGAGCGGCTTGTCGAGCTTGCTCTTCTCCATCGTGGCGGTCCAGCCCGGGACGGGCTCGGTCCGCACGGAGGCCATCGGGTGGTCCATCGGGAGGCTGACCTCCAGCTTCACCGTGGCGGCGCTGTCGTTCTCGTTCGGCACCCGGAAGGCGACGGCGGAGTAGCCGCCCTGCTGGGCGTTGCCCGGCTGCACGGTCACGTGCGCGAACGCGGGCGCCGCCATGGCGACGACGGCGGCGGCCGCGACGGCGGCGATCCCGGCGATCCGGCGGGCAGGAAGGGAACGCATCTGGTTGCTCCTGGGGGAGACGGGCACGTGTACGGGCCGCATCCGGCGGCGGCACACATGGCACTGGGGCTCTGAGGCAGGGACTTGGGCCGCCGTCGCACCACCGGAGACGGGGACGACGGGTCCGGCCACCTGATGCGCGCGCGTCCGTTCATCCGTCCACCCGCGTCCCGAGGGCCCCGGACCGATCCGGACCGATCCGGACGGCTCCCGGCCGACCGGGCCGATCACCCCCCCCCGAAGCCCCACCAGGAGCTCCACCGGGGATGCCACCGCCGAGGACCGGCCCACGGCCGGCCGACGCGAGTGCGATCACGGCCTCGACGACGGGTACGGGTCCGGGCAACGCGTGCGAGGACCGGTACGGATACGGGGGCGGGTCCCGTCGGGCCATCCCGACCGGCACCCGCAGGGTGTGGACGTCAGCGTGCGGACATCAGCGCGCGAAGGCCGTCAGCGGGGGACCCCGCCGGTGCACGCTGTGCCGTAGTGCTGCCGCCCCCGGCAGCCGCCAGTCCTCCGCCGGCCCGGTCGGCCGACGCAGTTCCCGCCCGTCCGCGAGCGGGCCCAACAGCACCGCCGCCAGCAGCGTCAGCGCGCTGCTCAGCGGTATCGCCCACTCCCGTGCGGCGACCGCCGTGACCCGGACCAGCCGCCACAGCGCGGCCTCGCCGCGGCGCAGCCACCAGCCGGCCACCAGGGCCGCGGCCAGGTGTCCGAGGAGCATCGAAGGGCTCATCCCGGTGAACGCGGCGGCGATCCCGGACACGTGCCCGGCGCCGGCGTGCGCGCCGACGGTGTACGCCTGCGGGTCGAGCCCGGCCGCGCTCACCACCTGCTCTGCCGTGCTGCCGGGCGGCAGCGCGCTGGGCCCGTTGCCGGGGCGGTCGTCGCAGATCAGTCGGCCGGCCAGGGCCGGCAGCACGCCGATCCCGGCGGCCTGGCCGCCCGCCGCGCCCGTCCCCGGTGTCCCGGTCATCCCGGTCATGCCCGCCATCGGACCCGCCACCGCGGACGCACCGGCCGCCGCCGTGGCGAGCCCGTGGAACAGCAGGTGCAGGCCGAGCTGGCCGATCCCCAGTGCGCCGGCGATCGCGGCCGCCGACCGTTCCCGGCCGCCGAGCAGCACGGCCGCCGCGGTGACCACCGCGAAGCCGCTCGCCAACGCCGGAAGTCCGACCTCGCCGCCGCCCACCAGGGCGTGCCCGGCCGCGGCGATCAGGGTGCACACCAGCGCGAACGGCACCGCGCGCGCCACCCGCAGGTCCCAGGCAGCGGCCGGCGCCCCGGTGGGGGTCGCGGCGGCTCCTCGGCGCGGGGCGCGGTGGCGGTCGGTCATGGCCGGGCCATCATCTCACCGCCTACCCGGCGCCCCGAGGCAGGGTCACCGGTACCCGGCCGATCCACGGCAGGCACCCGGAGTCGGTATGTCATCCCAGCATCCGAATGCGCCGTTCGGCCCCGGCGCGCGCGCCGCTCAATGCGCCGCTCGGCACAGAGTTCCACATCAGTCCATCCACCGGATGGGTGGCGCGGGCCCCGACGGACGGTTCGGTGCCGGATCGGTCGGAGATACCTAGTTGTATGTGGAGCCGCAGCCAGGAGGGACCTCCCGTGGACATCTGGTGGACTCTGCACCTCAAGCGCGACCCGGCGAGCGTGCCGCTGGCCCGGCGCATCCTGCTCGGCGCGATGGACAGCGCCGGCGTCGACCCCCAGATCGCCTACGACCTGGGCGTCGCCCTCACCGAGGCCTGCGCGAACGCGGTCGAGCACGCCATCACCGGCCGCCCGGACGAGGGCTTCCAGGTCACCGCCTCGATCACCGGCGACCGGCTGAGGATCGAGGTGGTCGACTCCGGGCCGGGTCTCCCGCCGATCGCCGCACCCGTGCTGCCGGCCGTCCCCCCGCTGCGCCGCCAGGGCGGTGTCCTCGCACCGGTCCGGCCCGGCGGGCGCCGCCGCTCCCGGCGCGGCCGGGCTTCCCTGCCCGCCCGGATCCTGACCGCCCACCGGCCCCGCCCGGCCGACCGCCCGGCGCCGTACGACACCCACGTCCTGCCGGCCGGCCGCCCGATGGTGGTCCGCACGCCCGACCTCGACGCCCTGCCCGACCTCACCGCCGAGTGCGGGCGCGGCCTGTTCCTCATCCACGCCCTGACCGACCACGTCCAGCTCCGCAACCACCCGCTGCGCGGTGCGATCGTCAGCTTCGACAAGGTCCTCAAGTGGCAGGACGACGCCCTGCTCCGCGCCTCCTGACCGGTGGCCGGCCTGGGTCGGCCTGGGTCGGCCTGGGTCGGCACGGACAGCACGGGGCGGCATGGGCGCCGCCGGGGCCCGGTCCCTGAAGGGCTAGCAGGAGTTGCCCTCCGCCGAAGGCCCTCGCAGCATGGTGATCATGATTCATCAGATGCGTGCCGAGTACGGGCCTGCGGGTGCGGCGTCGGGTGAGGTGAAGACCTGGCACATCGTGCGCGGGGACGACACCGTGGCGATGTGCGGCCGGGCCCTGGACCCGGACGCCGAGACCCGCGACGCCAAGCACTGGGTCGAGCACCCGGACCTGCACTGCCACTCCTGCGGGGCGCTCTTCCTGCGCGAGGCCCCGTACCTGCCGACCGAACACGACGAGTGACCCCGGGCCGAGCGGTCGAGACGGTCCCGCGCCCGTAGCCTGGCGCCATGGAGCCGATGATCCCGCTGCCGGCCGAGGCCGCCGCGCTGCGCGCCGGGGATCCCGCGCTGCCCGAGTACGTCGAGCGGCTGTGCGCCCGGATCGACCGACTCGACCCGGTGGTCCGCGCCTTCGTGCCCGAGCCGGGGCGCCACCACCGGCTGGCCGAGGCGGCCCGCGAACTCCAGGCCCGGACGGACGGGACGGCGCCCCCGGCCCACCGCACGCCCCCGGCGCACCACACATCACCGGCGCCCCCGGCCGCGCCCCCGGCCGGGCGGCCGCCGCTGTACGGCGTGGCGGTCGGGGTGAAGGACGTCATCCAGGTGGCCGGCCTGCCCACCCACGCGGGCTCCGCGTTGCCGCCCGGGGTGCTCGGCGGCCCGCAGGCGTCCCTGGTGACCCGGCTGCTGGCGGCCGGTGCGCTGGTCGCGGGGAAGACGGTGACCGCGGAGTTCGCCGTCCGGGCCCCCGGCCCGACCCGCAACCCGCGCGACCCGGCGCACACCCCTGGTGGTTCCAGCAGCGGTTCGGCGGCCGCCGTCGCGGCGGGCCTGGTGCCACTGGCGGTCGGCACCCAGACCGTCGGATCGGTGATCCGCCCGGCGGCGTACTGCGGGGTGGTGGGCTTCCGCCCCAGCTACGGACGGATCCCGGTGGACGGCGTGATCGCGCACTCGCCGAGCCTGGACACCGTCGGCGTGTTCACCTCCGACCTCGCGGGCGCCCGGCTGGCCGCCACCGTGCTCTGCGACGACTGGCGGCCGGGACCGGCGGAGGCAGCGGCGGGGAGCGCCGTGCCCGCAGGCGGACGGCCGCCGGTCTGCGCGGTACCCGGCGGCGCCTACCTGGAGCGGGCCGAGCCCGCCGCACGCGCCGAGTTCGACCGCACCCTGCGCCTGCTGCGCGAGCACGGGCTGACCATCCGGGCACTCGACCTGCCGGCCGACTTCGACGGACTCGTACAGCACCTGCGGCTGATCAACCGCTACGAGCTGGCCCAGGTGCACGCCGAGCTGTTCGCCCGCTTCGGCGCGCTGTACCGGCCGGAGACCGCGGCCGCGATCCGGCGCGGCCACGAGATCACCGCCGCCGACCACAGTGCCGCGCTGCACGCCCGGGACGGATTCCGGCGCCGGCTGGCGGCGTTCACCGCGGACGAGGGCATCGACCTGTGGCTCACCCCGGCCGCCACCGGCCCCGCCCCGCGCGGCCTGGACAGCACCGGCGACGCCGTGATGTCGCTGCCGTGGAGCTACGCCGGCGCGCCCGCCGTGACGCTGCCCGCCGGCCGGCTGGGAAGGCTCCCGCTCGGCCTGCAGTGCGTGGGGGCCGTCGGGGCCGACGAGGAGCTGCTGGCCTGCGCCGCCCATGTCGAGCAGGCCCTGGCCGGGGCGGGGAAGTCCGGCTAGGAACCGGCCGGGAACCGGAGGACGTCCACCGCACCCCGGGTACGACAGCAGGGGCGGGCCGTTCCCGGCCCGCCCCTGCCCGACCGCCGTGACCGGCCGTCAGCCGCCGCTCTTGCGACGGAAGGTGCGCTTCCCACCCGCGGCGCTGTGCGCCCCGTGGATCTTGGACTCGCCGCCGGGGCCGCCGGCCGTGCCGCCCGCCGGACCGCCGTGCTTGCGCTCCAGGGCGGCGAGGAACTTCGCCTTCACGTCGTCCTGGGCCGCGGGGGCGGCCTCGGGCTCCGGCTGCTGCCCGGGTTCGGCTGTTTCGCTGCTCATTCGGGGGACCTCCTGGACGGGAGCTGGTGTGCAGGGCACACACTGTCACGTCCCGCTGCCATCCCGCTGACAAAAGGTACGCCGCGGGTCGTCAGTGCTGCTCGTCGGGGAAGTGCGGCCCGCCGATCAGGTACAGGAGCGCCATCGTGGGGAAGACGAACGAGGCGATCACCAGGACGAAGAACTGCCAGACCATCGCATGCTCCAGACTCCCGGAGGCGGACCCGCAGGACACGCGGGACCCTCGGCGTGAGGGGCCGACCATCCGACGGTATGTCCCGGTCCGGGCGGCTGCCACCGGGGCCCGGGGCGCCCCGTCGAGGGATCAAGGACCGGAGTCTGTCCCCCGTCCGCCCGGCGCCGCCACACTGGCGGGATGCAGGTACAGCTGGCGGGCGAGCCCGCAAGACCGGACCGGGTGAGTGAGGACTTCACCGCCGCCACGCCCGAGGCCCTGGTGCTGCTCGACGGGTCCGGCTCCCCCGAGGGGCTGGAGTCCGGCTGCGGCCACGGCGTCGCCTGGTACGTCCGCCGCCTCGGGGTGCACCTGCTCACCCGGATGACCGACCGCGCGGACCGGTCCGCCGCCGAGTGCCTGGCCGACGCCATCGCGGAGACGGCCGCCCTGCACGGCGGCCGGTGCGACCTCGCGCACCCCAACACCCCGGCGGCGATGGTGGTGGCCGCCCGCCTGCACGGCAACTCGCTGGAGTACCTGGTGCTCGGCGACTCGCTGCTGGTGCTGCAGCTGGTGGACGGCCCGCCGCGGGTGATCGGCGACAACCAGCGCTTCCCCGCCGGGGAGGAGCTGCGCCGCGAGGTCCTCGCGGCGGCGCCCGGTTCGGCGGAGCGCGCGGCGCTGCGGATGCAGTACGCCCTGGCGGTCCGCGCGGCCCGCAACACCGGGCACGGGCCGTGGATCGCCGCGGCCGCGCCGAAGGCGGCCGGGTACGCCGAGAGCGGGTTCGTCCGGCTGTCGGCGCTGTCCGCGCTGGCGGCGTTCAGTGACGGCGCCGCGCGCTACGGCGGCCTGTTCCGGCTGGGGAGCTGGGGCGACGCGCTGGCGCTGCTGGCGGCGTCCGGTCCGGCCGAGCTGATCGCCCGGGTCCGGGCGGTGGAACGCTCGGACGGGCGCTGCGCCCGCTGGCCGAGGGCTTCGGCCCACGACGACGCCTCGGCCCTGTACGCCAGGTTCTGACTCCCCGGACACCGCCGAGCGGCGGGGCCGGCCCCGGGGGAAGGGCGGCCCCGCCGCTGATCGGGGGGTGGGTCGGATCGGAGGGGGCGGGTGCGGCGCGGTCAGTCGATCGGGTGACCGAAGGACCCGGACTGGAAGTCCTCCATCGCCTGCTGGAGCTCGCGGTGGCTGTTCATCACGAACGGCCCGTACCAGGCGACCGGCTCCTTGATCGGCTGCCCGCCGAGGACGATCACGTCCAGTGCGGGGTGCCGGGAGTCCTGCTTGGCGTCGGCGGAGACGGTGATGGTGTCGCCCTCGCCGAAGACCGCGGCCTGGCCGGTGTGCACCGGACGGCCCTCGGCGCCGACCTTGCCGTTGCCGTTCAGGACGTAGACCAGGGCGTTGAAGTCGGGCCGCCAGGGGATGGTGGCCTGCGCGCCCGGGGTGATGGTGGCGTGCATCAGGGTGATCGGGGTGTGGGTCGAGCCGGGGCCGCGGTGGCCGTCGAGGTCACCGGCGATCAGCCGGAGCACCGAGCCGCCGTCCGGGGTGGTCAGCAGCTTGACGTGGCCGCCGTGGATGTCCTGGTAGCGGGGGCCGGTCATCTTGTCGCTGGCCGGGAGGTTGACCCAGAGCTGGATGCCGTGGAACAGGCCGCCGGACAGCACCAGCGACTCGGGCGGCGTCTCGATGTGCAGGATGCCGGAGCCGGCCGTCATCCACTGGGTGTCACCGCCCCCGAGGTGGCCGCCGCCGCCGTGCGAGTCCTTGTGCACGAACTCGCCGTCGATCAGGTACGTCACGGTCTCGAAGCCGCGGTGCGGGTGCCACGGGGTGCCCTTGGGTTATGTCAGTTAGGGGAGTAGTACCATCAGTCTTCATGTCCGCACCAGCAGTGATCACCGGCATGGACGTCCATGCGGCCGTCTACGCGCGCCAGTCCGACGCGCGCGAGAACGCCAGTGAAGCCTCCACCACGACCCAGCGCGAACTGGGTACAGCTGAGGCCAAGCGCCGCGACGCCAAGTCGGTCGCCTACTACGAGGACCTCGGCATCTCGGCGTTCACCGGAGTCGAGCGGCCGCAGTTCGAGAAGCTGTTGCAGGACTGCCGGGCAGGCCGGATCAACCTGCTCATCGTCTACTACGTCAGCCGGCTCTCACGCCTTGACCCGCTCGACGCGATCCCGGTCGTCGTCGAGCTGCTGAACCTCGGTGTGACCATCGTCAGCGTCACCGAGGGGGAGTTCCGCAAGGGCAACCTCGTGGACCTGATCCACATGTTCATGCGCCTGGACCAGGCCCACAACGAGAGCAAGAACAAGAGCGTGGCCGTCCGGGGCGCCAAGGCCACGGCGCTCGGCCTGGGCGGGTACATCGGCGGCAAGGCGCCGTACGGCTTCGAGTTGAAGGCCGAGACCAGGCTCACGGCGGACGGCCGACCGATCGTCATCCAGACCCTCGTGCACACCGAGAACGAGCCGGACGTCATTCGCGGCTGGTGGGCGACGATCAAGAAGCACAAGGACGCGCCGTACGACCCCAAGCGCCGCCGCCACCCCGGTTCGCTCGGCGGGATCGTCAACAGCATGAACAACGAGGTCCTCGTCCCGACACGCGGCGCCACCTACGGCAAGAAGACGAAGGACAGCGCGTGGGACACGAAGACCGTGAAGCGCATCCTCCGGGACCCCCGGATAGCCGGATTCGCGGCCGTGCCCGTGTACAAGGTCCGGGAAGACGGTAAGACCACGAGCCAGATAGAGACCTACCGCATCCTCCGAGACCCCGAGACGATGCTCCCGCTCCAGATCTACGAGCCGATCATCCCGCCGGATGCGTGGTACGAGTTGCAGGAGTGGCTCGACGGGCGAGGACGCGGAAAGGGGCTTTCGCGGGGCGAGTCCCTGCTGTCCGCCATGGCGGTCCTGTTCTGCGAGTGCGGAGCTGTGAAGACCTCGCACGCCGACGCCAAGCCGGTGAAGCGCGCCTATCGCTGCCGCCGCCGCAAGGTGCTTCCCGGTCAGCACGCAGGAGACTGCACTATCAGCCAGGCGGCGCTGGACGACCACGTGGCACGAAGCATCTTCGCTCTGCTGCGGGAGGTCGAGCATGATCACGAGGCTCTGGCGGTTCTCGCCGAGGCCACGCGCAGGTTCGGCGTCGCGAACGAGGCGCCCGAACGGTCCCGTGAGCGCGCGACCTTGGTTGCTGATCGCGCCGACGCCGTGAGGGCGCTGGAAGAGCTGTACGACGACCGCAAGGCGGGTGGCTTCCGAGGGGACATCGGCCGACGGAGGTTCGTTGCGGAAGAGTCCACGCTGCTGGGTCTCCTGGAGGCGGCCGAGGCGAGGATCGCAGTCCTGGAGGAAGCCGCGACACCGGTGATCCCCATCGCCGAGTGGTTGCCCGAGGATCCAGCGGCCGACCCCATCGGCCCGGGTTCGTGGTGGCAGAGCGCGCCCCTCCCGGAGCGCCGGAAGTTCGTCAAGCTCTTCGTGGACCGGATCACCGTGTCCAAGTCCAAGGAACGCGGCGGACGAGGGCCGGTGCATGAGCGGGTGAAGATCGGCTTCGCCAAGCGGCAGGAAACGGCTGACGACGGCGGGCAGCGCGTGCTGTGACGGTTGCCAGGAGATGAAGCAGGTCCCGGACAGCGATGTCCGGGACCTGCGCGACAACAGCGGGTCGATTCGCCCCCAATGCTCCCGGGGAGTCGATCTCGGGAGGAAGGCCGTGGGACGGAAGCGGTGCTGGTCAAGGCGGCGAGGGTGCACGACGGTACAGCCGACAGGAGGCTGCTGACCCAGGTGGCCGCCAGCCACCCCCGCGCATTCGTCATGACTGGCGCCTGACAGATTGGCAGGTTTGCGTTGAGGTAGACCGGCAACGGCCTGACTCTGTCCCTGGCCGGGGGCCCCAGTCGGACCCAATACGATCCCTTTGATCGGATTGATGGACCAGAGGGGGAACCGCAGTGATCACACGGAAGCGGGCACGGGGCTGGAGCGCAATGGGGGCCGCCGCTCTCCTCACGATCGGTGTGGCCGGTTGTTCTTCCGTGAGCCGGTCCGGGACGTCTCCGGCGTCTTCCGCCGCCGGCGCCTCGGTCAGCGCCATGGCCAGCTCGACACCATCGTTCACCGAAGCGCAGGCCCAGCAGGTTTTCGAGCGGTACGGCCGGGAGAGGCAGGCGGCCACCGAGAAGGGCGATACCGAGGCGCTCGCCCGGGTGGAGGACGGGCAGCTGCTCAAGGAGAACCGAGCCGAGGCACAGCTGCACCAGGCCAACGGAACCAAGAACGATCCGATCCGGCCTGTCCGCCCGGTGTACCTGATCCCGCAGACCGGCTCCGGAGAGCCGCAGAGCTTCGCCGTCCTGAGCAAGACGGAGGGACGGGAAACGGACCGCAGTTCGACGCTGACCTTCTTCACGCGCGACCGGGCGGGCGGGGAGTGGAAGGCGGTCGTGGCCACATGGGTGGTGACCGAGGCACCGCCGACGACGGCTCCGACCGACGCCCCCTCCTCGACACCGGCGCCGGGCCAACGCTCACTGCACCCGAAGGTAATGCCGGCCCTGGCCCGCGGAACGTCCGGGGGCGTGGAGCTGTCGCCGACAGCGGAGACGGACACCGGTGTGTGCGGGCGCTATGCCCAGTACCTGAGCTTCACCGTGCCGGCCGGGAAGCCGGAGAGCGCCGACTTCGAACGAGGTGACTTCACCAACGGCCTGGTGGACTACTTCAACGGATGGGACCAGAAGGTGCTCGAGCGCAGCCTCTCCTTCCGTTCGCTGACAAACGCGCTGCCGACGTTCCGGCTGCAGGACGGCGGCTCCCTCGTCATCTGCACACTGGAGGGCACGTACCGGGACCGGGGCCGGACGCCGGCCAACTGGATCGAGCCGAGCGACGACACCGACGCGCTGCTGGGACGGGGCCGCAAGTGGTCCAGCATCGAGGAGGTGTGGTCCGTGCCGGCCGTCGTGGAAGTGCCGCAAGGGGGCGGCCCCGCAACGGTGCTCTCCTCGGAGGCGTATGGAGCGACGAAGCTGTCGGTGACGGGTGTGGAGTGGAAGTAGTGGGACCAATCGAGGGGGCGCGGCCTCAGCGGCTGGGCACCCTCGCCAGCCTGCCGAGGTATCAGTCCCGGAAGTCCGCCTCGGGGTATAGGCCCTCGTCGCAGGCGAGGTCGTCCGACCGCACCTGACCATGGCCACCCGGGTTACCACCAGGCGGACGAAGGCGCGTCCGGCCCCCGGGGTTCTGGGGGCGGTGACCCCAGGTTGCCGGACGGCGCTCGATGCGGGGTGCGAATTGGCAGGCGGGCCAGCCCCGGCGGGAACTTGTCAGGCCAGCCTTAGCTCCATGGTCCGATGACCTTCAACGTCGGCCTCCGGAAGGAGACTTCGACGCCACCGGCTACCGTGACCGTGACGAGTTCGAGCGCGAGTTCGCAGAGCGCTTCGCCCGTGATGCCGGAGAGCTGGGCGCGGATCTCGCCAGCTTCGTCGGCGATCATCCGAGAGGGCGAACTGAACTGGAAGCGTCCGAGGCCATAGTCCTCCGCCAGACGGAAGGTCACGGCGGTCTCAGGCTGGGGAGCCTGGAGCATCTTGGCCAGCGCGACCCGCTCCTCGGAAGAGTCGGGGCAGCCACAAGGAGCCCCCCGTACCTCGGTCGGCGACAGGAACAGGGCACCGTCGCAGTGGTGGACGAGCCCCTTCGGCCCCCACAATCGCATCTCGGTCGAGACGGAGCGCGCGCCGTCGAGGACGATGCGAACCGCAGGCGAACCGGTCACTACCCCCTGGGCCCAGTCGTCGGCCGGTGCGCCACCGAGGAGTCGAGCGACCGCGACACCAGTGTCCGGGGTGACGGTGGAGACCCGCCAATTGGGCAGCGACTCAGGGCGGTTGTCGGTCCGGCGGCCGGTGTGAAAGCGGCCCACGACTGCGTCGTTGGGCGCGCGGACGGCCAGAACAGCCGAGGGGTCGGCCAGCTTGCGTGCGCCCTTGCCACCGGCGGACCCCCGCTCATGGAGCGCTGCGAGCGAGCCGTCGATGACATGGCTGGCGCGGAGGATGCTGGTAGTGGCCAGTGCTGGCCGCGCAGCCGCCGCTGGGGCCTGAAGGGCCTTCAGGCGGGTAGTCGCACAGCGGGCGTTCGGCTGGGCAGTGCTGAGGGACAGCTGGGGCATGCGGCTCCTCTTACGGTGGCCGGCGGGCTGCAACCCGGGCTACCGCATGACGACGTCGTGGATGGGCGGTTGGGGAGAGGGCGGCTCCCGACTGGGAGCGAGAAGGCGGCGATCGGACGTCAGCATCGAGATCGCGGGAGCCGGACTGGCCGCGGTCTGTCGCGGCGGCACGGCGGAGAAGCTGCGTCGGCGTCCAGCGGGGTGCGGACGGGCAGCTGGGAACAGACCCGTCAGATGGGTCTGGGGGAGTCGCTGGGGGCGGTCGCGGCGGGGGCCGAGACGAACAGCGCGGTGGTGGGCTGGCAGGAGCCGCGGGTTGCGGCTGCGTGTTGCTTTGGCGGCATGCGAGTCCCTCCCCGGTGGCTGGTGGGCTGCAACCCTGCACCGTGGTCGATCGTCGTGGATAGGCGTTGCGCGGTTGGTGGCCGCGTGGGGTGTGACGTTAGCTCTGGATTCCGGCCGCGCCAAACGGCTGGCCGGGCTCGGTGAGCACGGTAAGAGTCGGTCCGGCCGTTTTCCAAAAAGATCTTGAGCGATCGGCAACGGTCTGGGCGACGGCCCGGACTGGTCACTCGTCGCTGTGGACCGGCTCGGTCGGCATCTTGCCGCCCTTGAGGAACTCCTGGACCAGTGGCGTCGGCGCATATCTGCGGTACTCGAAGGAGAGGCCGATCGCGATCTTCCCGCGCAGCCGCTTGCGGTTGTGGGGGAAGTCCTGGCAGTACTTCTCGGCGGCGGCCAGGGCTTTGGTCGTGAACTCGGCGCCTTGCGCGGCCAGGCGGTAGCCCTGGACCACGTGTTCGGCGAGTTCCTGCATGATCTTCTCTTCGGGAGAGGTCGAAGGGCCGAGGAAGTCCTCCAGGGACAGGTCGAAGACCTTGGCGAAGCCGATCGCCTCGTTGAGGTTGATCCGCCGCCGTGGTTCGCCGCTCTCGATGCGCCAGACCGAGGACTGGTTGATCGGGTAGCCGGCCTCGGTCATGCGCTTGGCCAGCTCGCCGGTGCTCCAGCCGCGTCGCTCGCGTTCCAACCGGACCCGCTCGGCAGCGTTCTCCTCGCTCAAGGTGGCAACAGGGGTCTCGCCGGTCGCACTGCCTTCCGACCCCTCCTTCACCGGCTCGCCGGAAGATCCCTCCGCGGCATTGTCCCGCTTGGGCACTCGATTCACCTCGCATCCCTTTCCGAGGCGACTTGCATAACGGCCGCCGGGGTGCCATGATGATGCATGCCGAAAGGCTTGTCAAGCCGAACCGCATCGCGGCTCGGTGTGCTGCCTGCCGCCCAGAAAGGCCGAAGGCCCCCGGTGCGATCAACACCGAGGGCCTGAAAGGTCCAAAAACCGCCCATCCACGACGATCGACCACGGTGCAGGGTTGCAGCCCATGCGCACCGAGGAAGGACCAACGTGCTCCAGCGTACGGCGTCGCCCCTGTGCGGCGCACCTGCCTCGCACAGTTCCACCCCGAAGGCGGGGTGGTAGATCATGGCGCGCATCCGCACCATCAAGCCCGAGTACCCGGTGTCGGAGGACCTGGCCTCGGTGTCCCTGACCGCCGAGCGTACGTTCCTGTGCCTGATCACTCAGGCCGACGACGAGGGACGCCACCGCGACAACGCGGCGGTCCTCAACGGCGCGCTGTGGTCGCTGCGGCCCGAGCACACCCCGCTCGACACCGAAGACGAACTGCGCCAGCTCGCCGAGACCGGCCTCATCTGCCGGTACACCGGCTGCGACGGCCGCCAGTACCTCCACATCACCAAGTGGCGCGAGCACCAGAAGATCTCCCACCCGACGGCCTCCCGCCTGCCCTCCTGCCCGGCCCACGAAGCCGGTCGTGGGTGCGGCAAGTGCAAGGCCAAGGACTGCGCGCGCCCGGCTCCGGAGAACTTCCGGACCTCTCCGGAGCCGGTCGTGACCGCTGCGGAGGCCCTCCCCGGACCTCTCGTCGGCGAGCCCGCAGCTGGCGGCCTCATGCTCGGCCTCGCGCCCGCGATGGTCGCAGCGGCGATGCCGCCCTCGGGGAAAGCCGCAGGTCAGAGCATGCCTCCGGAGGTTCTCGTGAGGACTCCGGAGAGTTTCGTGCCTGGACCATGGACCTTGGACCATGGACCTTCCCCTGAGGGGGGCGGCTTCGCCGCGCCCGCTCCCACGCCCTCGTCGGCCGCAGCTGACGAGAATAGGCCGGTCCACGTCGGCACACCGGCAGCCGAGCCGCGCGTGAACGCGGGCACGCTGCTGGCCGAGTACATCTCCGGCTGCCCCGCGCCGGTGCCCGCCAAGGTGAAGGGCCACCTCGCCAAGGTCATCAAGGAGCTGCTCGACACGGGCACGCGCCCCGACCACGTCCGGGCCGGGCTTGCCCTGTGGGGAGAGAAGGCGCTGAGCCCCGGCCTGCTGCCGAGCATGGTCCACCAGGCGCTCAACGCCCGGCCCGCCCACACGGCGCACACCGGGCACACCGCCGCCCGCTCGCCGTACCAGCCCTTCACCAACCCGGCCGACGCCCGCGCCTACTTCGAGGGGGACCTGTGACCAGCCTGCCCGGCGCCCGCCGCGCCGCCGACCGCGACCCCCAGCCCGCCTCGGGCGCCGTCCGGCGCCTCCACCAGCTCATGGCCGACCGGGGCATCGACCCCGACCGGCCGCTGACCGACGCCGCCGAACCGTCGAGTGTGCTGGAGCTCGCGGACCGCCGCATCCCGCCGCGCTACCGCCTCGCCGTCGCCGACCACCCGGACGTGGCCACCTGGGTCCAGCAGGTCACTCTGGCCTGCCGCCCCGGCCCCGGCGGCACGCCCGGTATCGCCCAGGGCCCCTCGCTCCTGATCGCCGGACCCACCGGCTCCGGCAAGACCCACCAGGCGTACGGCGCGATCCGCAGCCTGCTCGCGGCCGGAGTGCGGCTGCGGTGGGCGAAGCTCACCGCAACAGAGCTGTACGCCGCTCAGCGGCCCCGCCAGGGCGTGGACACCGAGCGGGAGATGCGCGAGCTGATGACCTGCCCGCTGCTGGTCCTGGACGACCTCGGTGCCGCGAAGGCGTCCGAGTGGACCGAGGAGCTGACGCTGCGGCTGGTCAACCACCGCTACGAGTACATGCTCCCGACGCTCTTCACCACCAACCTCCCGCTCGGCGAGATCAAGGCCGCCCTCGGCGACCGCACCGCCTCCCGCCTCGCGGAGATGTGCGAGCGCGCCATCCTCACCGGCACCGACCGCCGAAGGCGCACAACCGCGTAGACCCGCAGAGCCGCCTCGCCCACGTTTTCGGCCAGCACCGCCAGGCCCGACGCGCGCCCGCCTTCTCGCGCGCGGCCTCGGAGTGGCCCATCCACACCTTCCCCTGCCGCCGCCCGGCCCCTCGTGCTGCCCGCGCGCGGCCGGGCCACCCTGGAGCACCCCACATGACCACCGCCTCGATACCCGGCACCCGCACGGCACCCGCCCGCGCCACTGCCTGGGACCGCCTCGCGGTCGCACTGCTCGGCGTCATCGGCTTCATCCTGTCCTACGACGCCCTGCGGCAGATGGCCGCCGCGACCCACGTCCGCGGCCCGCTCACCTACCTGTTTCCGATCATCGTCGACGGGTTCATCGCCTACGGCGTGCGCGCCCTGCTCGTCCTGCGCGACGCCCGCTGGCCCGCCCGCGCCTACGCCTGGACGCTGTTCGCCGGCGCCACCGCCACCAGCGTCTGGGCCAACGCCCTGCACGCCATCCGCCTCAACCAACTGCCCGCTGCCAGCAGCGGACTGAAGCTCGGCAACACCGTCGTCGGCGCCCTGTCCACACTCGCCCCACTCGCCCTCGCCGGCGCCGTCCACCTCTACATCCTCATCGCCCGCCACGGCCACACCACCACCGACAGCGAGCAGGTCGACCCTGCGCACGACGAGCGCTCCGCCGACCCGGTCCCGGCAGACCACGGCACGGATGTACAGCCGGAGCAGGCGCAGGACCGCAGCGACGAGAACGCACTGCTGACGCTGCTGTCCGCCGCCGGCCTTCTGCCCGACGAGTGGAGCGGCGCACTTCCCGGCCCCCAGTCGGCAGAAGTCGACGAGCCGATCGGCACTCGGGACGCCCCGGTCGGCGGGCAGTCCGAACCCGCCAGCCCGCCGGACGACTCCCGCGCCGAGGAGCCTGCCACCGCCGCGCAGGACAAGCCGATCGGCCGCCCGCCGGGGGCGCCCATGGAGCAACTGGTGGAGATCGGCCTCCAGGCCGCCATCGCCCATGGTCGGCTCAACCGCGCGATCGTCGAGAAGGCCGTCCGGGAGGCCGGCCTCCCGCTCGGCAGTACCCGCTTCACGGAGCTGATGAAGAAGCTCCGCCTCGCATGGGATGGCGAGCAGAGCCGTCAGGACCCCGAGGCTGACTGACCACCGGGGTGTCCGGCCGACCGGCACCGGTCGGCCGGACACCGACTTCTGCCGAATCGCAGACGCAGTCGGCAAAAGTCCCACGACCCCAGGTATCGCACCCGGCAGAACTCGCCCTTGCTACGGACCGCCCGTCCCACGCGCCAGTCCACGCCCGGAAGGTTCTGTCCAACGCGCCGCCTATACCCGTGGAGTCCGGCCGGGCCAAACCGGCGCCCGACCGGAAACTGCCCACCCACGCCCCTACGGCCCTACACCGTCCCGCACCACCGAGGAGCGCCACCCGTGAACGCCGCCCGCCGAGCCCTGAACAGCCTGCTCGGGAAGCCTGTAAACTCCCAGGACCGCAACGGAGTTGAGGACCTCCCTGCCCCAGAAAGCGGAGCAAGCGAGTGCGTACGAGGCCCCTACGGAGCCACGCACGCGGACGTCCACGCCCCGGCCGGCGTGGTCCAACCCGTGGAGCCGCGGGCGGCAGCACCGGCGCGGAGCCCCGCCCGC